>JANLRK010000209.1:0-7469 GCA_031361585.1 Pirellula sp.
GGATGGGGCGATTAGCTTTGGTCCTCAGCACGAAATGGGGCTAGGGTTTCGGATGGCAACGCCTTTGATCGTAAACGGAGGTAGCGGACGAATTCTGGGGAGTCACGGCGGAAAAGATGAAGTCGGCAATTGGGGGCGCCCAGGAAATTGGTGGAATTACTCGGGAACCGATAAGGGACGCCACTCGGGCATCCTCGCGGTCGCCGCTATGAATAATCAGAGAAAGGTTTGGTCCCATGCACGCGACTACGGCTTTCTCGCGTTGAATCCGACTGGCCCGCCACCGGATGCCAAAGATGTTCCAAGTGTACCGTTCACAATTCCTATCGACCAGTCGCTACAAATGAAGTTCGGACTCTTGCTGCACTCCGGTGCGCATCCGATTGAATCACATGCCGTAGCGGAAAGAATTGAAGCCGAACTTCAATCTTGGAAGGCGACAGCAACTAGCGACTCCACTCGTTAAAAAAAGATATTGAAAAGCAATAGGATGTCCACACGACGCCAGTTTATCGCCGCCACAACCGTTCTAGGCCAAGTTCCTGCCATCCTCCAAGGCGCGACGCAATGTCCCAGCGGACTTATCGATTGTCAAAGCCATCTGTTTTGCCCGGAAGTGCTCGCGTTGATGGAAAAGCGAAAGGAAGACCCCGTGGTCTTCAAGAAGGACGGTATTCGCTTTCTTCGCATGGGTGATTGGTTGCGTAAAGTACCGCCACTCTATGTCGACGTGGACGCCAAGTTGGCGACGATGGATGCCGCCGGTATCTCAATGACCGCTCTGAGTATCAACGATCCCGGTCCAGAGTGGTTCGGGGTTGACGGCCCAGTGGTAGCGAAGTTGGCGAATGACTTTATCGTTGACCTCATCAGCAGATATCCGACGCGCTTATTCGGCTTGTGCGTGCTGCCGTGGCAGGACATCGCCGAGTCGCTGCCTGAACTCGACCGGTGCGCGAAGCTCGGCATGAAGGGTCTGCTTCTTTACACCAATCTAGCAGGCCGATTTCCCGATCAGCCGGAGTATCGCCCTGTCCTCACTCGTTGCGCTGAACTCGGTTTACCAGTGTTATTGCATCCCGCCAAGCCCGTCACGACGGAATTCGTACAGGGTTACGAGATGACCAGTTCGCTGGGCAATATGTTCGACAATACCATAGCCCTGACTCGGCTCATCATGTCGGGAGTACTGGATGAACTGCCCACACTTAAGTTGGTCTGTCCTCACCTGGGCGGGACGCTTCCCTACATCATCGGGCGACTGGACCACCAAGTCACAGTTTTGAAACGTGGTCCAAAAAACCTTACAAGATTGCCATCCGAGTACTTGAAGTCCATTTGGCTCGACATTGTTTCTCCGTTGCCATTGGCGATGAAATTTGCCGTCGAGTTCATGGGCTCTGATCGCTTGCTCTTTGCGAGCGACCACCCTTGGGTGGAACCACAGGCGATTCTCAGCGCACTGAGAAGCCTAAATTTACCAGCTACCGAGGAACGACGAATCTTGAGTGAAAACGCCCGATCGCTTTTCAACCTTTCTTAGTCCCATTAGATACAGATGCCCATGAATCCTAAATCCCTAGTTTTGTTGCTGTTGTTGGCTTCGTGGATTCGGACGAGTTTGTCTTTGCAGGCCACAGAGACTCCCACCGTGGCTCCTGGTTGGAAGATCGAACTGGTCGCACAGTCACCAGATCTCCGACATCCCTCGGTCGTATGTGCGTCTCCGGATGGACGCGTTTTCGTCGCGGAAGACCCGATGGATATCCGCAGTGACACCCCTGCCAACGCAACGGCTGGGCGAATTGTGTGCCTGCATCCGGACGGAAGGCAGACAATCTTTGCTGACAACCTCAACGCTGTATTCGGTATGCAATACCTCGAAGGAAAGCTCTTCGTTCTTCACAACCCGAGACTTACCGTATTCCGAGACGGAGGTGATTTAGGCAATGAACCTCGCGACATCATTACGGATACGCTCCCCGTTCCGTGGGCGCAAGATTGGAACGATCACGTGCCAGCGAATTTCAAGCTTGGAATGGACGGATGGTTTTATCTTGCTGTCGGCGACAAAGGCCTCTTTGGTTGTACGGGAACAGATGGCCGCGTGCTCAATTTGCGTGGCGGGGGTATCGTACGATTTCGGCCTGACGGTTCGGAGCTCGAAGTGTACGCAACCGGCGTTCGGAACATTCTCGACGTGGCGATCAACGCAAAGGATGAACTATTTACATACGACAACACAGACGAGCATCAATGGATGGGGCGTTTTTCGCACATGGTGGAGGCTGGGGAATATGGCTATCCGCACAATTTCATTCCGCGCCGGCCCTACACACTTTGGATGATGCATGACTTTGGAGCAGGGGCGGCAGCCCGCTTGGCGAAACTAGGTTGAACTACAATTTGGATTTCAACAATCAAGACACGACCAAACTGATCGGTCGCCTTTACATCCACGCAAACCAGTTTGTCGGTCTCGAAATCCTTCATTCCAAAAGGATTAAGATACTCGACCGAAACAATTGGATGGGGGAATCGCAGCACTGCATTGAGCACGCTGATGCAGGATCACAAACGTCTTAATCGATATTCATCACCTGGTTGTTCCGACCGTGACAATGGATATTGGTTGAGGAAGCGGTCCTAAACGATGTCCGCCTCGAATACTTTAGCCTAACTTTCTGTTTTAATGCGGTTCATTTGGTTTTCAGGTCCGATACTTTGGACTTAGCTATCAATCTTCGCTGCCGATCTCGTCCCGATAACGGGATTCAACTATGCACAACCCAGAACTATTTCAGGCAAACCTCCACTCGATTGGTTTTTCGCCGATCGTACTTCCGCGGGTCGAGCTATTGCCTTCGGATACGGCAATCCAGTATTTGGACCAAGCGTCGCACCTGATCGCAGACGCACAGAAGGTTTCGGTCGGAACGCCTCGATTGAGCGTTATTATTCCTGCATATAACGAGGTGAAAACAATTCATCGTGTTGTGGAATCCGTGTACCTACTAGAAGTTAGCAAACAAATTATCGTTGTCGACGACGGTAGCTCGGATGGGACTCGCGAGGCAATTCAATCAATGCTAGGGCGTCCCGGAATAGAAGTGATTCTTCACGAGCGCAATCAAGGCAAGGGAGCAGCGATCCAAACAGGCATTCAGCTAGCGAGCGGCGACATCGTTATTGTTCAAGATGCGGACTTGGAATATGACCCCCAAGATATTTTGAGAGTTATCCAGCCAATTCTCGATGGGGAAACAGAGGTAGTATACGGATCAAGGTATCTTGCTAACTCGGGCCAGGATCAATCAGCGCTGCACCGATTTGGCAACGCTTGCTTGACGGGCTTAAGCAACTGGATGACGAATCAACATTTAACCGATATGGAAACATGCTATAAAGCCTTTCGCCGAGAACTTATTCAGAGTATCCCTATTGAACAGCGCAGATTTGGATTTGAACCTGAAATTACCGCTAAACTAGCTCGTAAGAAAATACGTATTCGAGAAATTCCTATCTCCTACCAGAGCCGCTCATGGCATGAAGGCAAAAAGATCGGGGTCCGCGATCTTGTTAGCACATTGTGGTGCATCTTTAAGTACCGCTATAGCAAATAGGCTATTAGGCGAGTAATAGCATGGCTCCCAGGCCCGTGCGAAACTCGGGCCAGGGGCCCAAGCTACGCCTCGCGCCTCATCTTGCGACTTGGTTAACCAAACGTCTCTGCGGGCGTGCCAATTCTTTCGCATGAACAAAAACGTTGGAATGCATGAGATTGAAGGGATTCTAAGCTGAGGGTTCCAGTAGATTGGCTTCGCACTAAGGTTCCAACACCGACACCCACATGTTCGATTTGTCGGAGATGTCCCTCACTCCTATATCAAATCTTAACCGTCTTCAACCGATAGAACATCTTACCTAACTTCTCTGTCTTCCTTGCTTCACGAAAGCAAGTTTTCGATAGTCGAAGTTTTGTATCGCACATGGTATTTGGAAATGATACTCCAGCAGCATGGGTGGTTTGAATTGCCTAAGTTCATCAATATTCGGGAAATTGTTGAAGAAGAAATTTGCAACAAAAACCAACTTCTTCCGAAAGCATTTCCCCTAACAGAAAAACTACTACGTAAGCAGGGGCTTCCCTGCGGAATTTTTTATTGCTTACATGGCCCTCGCAGCATTCGATTGACTGCGGTCTTTGATATCGAGACTGCCAGGGTTTTGTTTTATGACTCCTCTGGCCAACGTGCCGGCATACGATGCGTGAAAGACTTAGTTCTTTCCGCAGCTTAGACCGGACTTTTGACCATGACATTCGTCGCAACTGTCCGGGTTGTTGCGTCGGATGACACCTCGAACCCACCAACAAAAATCATGGGAATGGAATCTCAGTTATGTTGATTTTGTCCAGGAGAGAATCCGAGTGTATTCACCTGGGCGACGATATTGTCGTTACTATTGTTCGTGTCAACGGTGACAAGGTGCGTATCGGAGTACAAGCTCCATCGCACGTCAAAATTCTCCGTACGGAACTTGAGTTGGACGGGGAATTCCAACCGCCGGTTGCAGAACAGAGTCCCTTTCGTCGCGCAGCTTGATCTCAAAGTAACATCGATTGCGGATGTGTCCGCCGATGGTTCCTTGAACGCCGAATTTACGCAGCCAACATTGCGCGAATTCGGCGTTTTTTTTGTGGTCGAGTAACTTGGTCAAGGGGCCAAAGCTACGATGCCATAACCTCTCCTGCCCGCCCGATCACGTCAATCATCGCGTACGCAAACCATGGTAAGTCATCTGGTTTTCGGCTGCTTACGAAATGACGATCGACTACGACAGGTGAGTCCTCCCAAATCGCGCCTGCATTGACCAGATCGTCTTTGATTCCAGGTGATCCCGTTACACGAACACCTCGGTAGACCCCCGCCGAAATTGCTAGCCAGCCGCCGTGACAAATCGCGGCTACACATTTGTTCTGGCGAGAAAACTCGGCAATGAGCCGTTTTACCGACTCCAATCTCCTTAGTCGATCCGGCATAAATCCACCTGGCAACAAGACTGCATCAAAGTCGGCAGACTTTGCATCTTCTATGCAAATGTCGGATTTGCACGGATAACCATTCTTACCTGCATAAACGGTAGAGGCCGCTTCACCTGCCACAATAAATGTCGCGCCAGCTTCGATCAGTCTAAGCTTTGGGTACCACAGTTCTAGATCTTCGTACGCATCTCCAACAAATGCCAGGATTCGCTTATTTAGGAGTGGTTCATGCTGCTTTAGTTGCATTTGCGGGTTGCCTTCTGCTCTTTGCGTGCGCTGTGTCCATGGAAGTTTCTTATCGTCACTTTAGAAAGTCTTAGGCGATTTGTGAATCACGAATTAAAACACACGGTAAACTTGGCTGCAACGAATCTTGATCGCTACCCAGCTTTTGTTACTCTGATACGATCGAGTCTGCGGGGCACAATTCTGCCTGGAATCGACGGCAATGGCGGCAACAAACATTTTAGACGAGGATAAGTTCAATGGGGCTGGGCGATTTTTTTAAACAGGAGAAACCGGGCCTCTCTTTCGAGTTGTATCCCCCAAAAACCGATGACGGTGTCGGACTGCTTTTGGAAGCAGTCCAAGAGTTGATCGAGTTTTCCCCAGACTTTTTTACTTGCACCTATGGAGCCGGGGGCTCCACTCGCGATAGAACGCTTCAAATCCTAAGCGAGGTAAAGTCCCGATTCGACGTCCCGGTAGCCTCCCATTTAACCTGTGTTGGTTCAACAGTGGAACAGCTCCGAGGATACCTGCAAACTGCGATCGCTCAAGGAACGGAACATATTGTCGCATTGAGAGGCGATCCGCCCAAAGGCCAGACCGAGTTTCATCAAACGGCAGGTGGGCTCAAGTACGCTAACGAGTTGGTCTCAATGATTCGGTCTGAGTTTCCGCAGTTGGGCATTGCCGTCGCCGGCTATCCCGAAGTTCATCAAGAAGCTCCGAACGCCGAAGTTGATCTCGAAAACCTTAAGAGGAAGGTCGACGCCGGTTCAGACATTATCGTAACGCAATTGTTCTATATCAACGAAGACTTTTTCCGATTTCAAGACCGTTGCGTTTCGGCAGGCATCACCGTTCCCATCGTACCTGGAATTCTACCGGTTACCAATTTGTCACAGATCCAGCGGATTGCTTCACTCTGTAAAGCTAAACTGCCAGACACATTTGTTCGTCGACTAGGTGAGAGCACGGACCCAAGTTGGCAGTTTTCCGCTGGGGTGGAATTCGCTCAAGAACAGGTGGCGGAACTGCTAAAGAAGGGAGTCCCCGGTATACACTTTTATGTTCTGAACAAATCGCAAGCGACCGCTGAAGTCCTCAGATCGCACTGGTTCGGATCATGACTGCACTCAAGTTTGGATTTCTTGGCGGAGGCCAAATGGCGACTGCGATTGCAAAAGGTGCGATCCAATCAGGGATCGCAACGGATGCAGAAATTGCTTTTTGCGAAACAAATTCACAGCAGATCGATATACTGAAGCGCAAGTTTCCAATGTGTGCATTGGTAACAAGTCCGCATGAACTTTTCGAAATATGCTCGCGAATCATTTTGGCCGTGAAGCCGCTAACACTATTGGAAATCGCTAGTAGCCTCGTAGCCAAAGTTACACCAGCGCATCTCTTGGTTTCTATTGCGGCGGGAATTTCATTAGGGAAGCTGGCAAGCTGTCTCGGCACCGAACGCGTCATTCGCGTGATGCCGAATACTCCATGTCAATCGCTCGAGGGAGCCAGTGGCATCGCAATTGCTAGAGCAGTAACTCAAGAGGACTATGAATGGTGCAAATCTGTTTTTAGCGCTATCGGTACAGTGGTTCGCGTGACCGACGACCAACTACATGCGGTAACAGGCCTGTCAGGCTCGGGACCTGCATATGTACTGATGATGATCGAAGCACTTAGCGACGGAGGTGTGATGGCTGGCCTCAGCCGACAAGTGTCGCTCGAGCTTGCAACACAAACCGTCTTAGGAACGGCCAAAATGGTACAGGAAACGGGCACGCATCCTGCAGTTTTAAGAGAGCAGGTAACAAGCCCAGGTGGCACTACTATCGCGGCGTTAAGCAGCATGGAACGCGCGGGATTTCGCTCGGCCGTGATAGACGGCGTAATGGCTGCAGTCAAGCGGTCGAGGGAACTCGCTGGATAAAAATGATTGTTTGAAGCTTATGTTTTACTGCTCGAGGCCCTCAAGCCTCGAGCGCTGGCGGTGAAAGTGAGGCCATTACTGCCAGTTTCTTTTCCTGCTACCAATACTCTGTAACGGTTGCTGATTCTATTACCGTCGTTCCCCTCCAGTCGACAATTGAAAGGAACAGGGAGATAAAAAGCTCTGCAGGATTGCCGTCTAAACCATGCGGTGTACTGGCGAGTGGATCTCGAATATCCGATTCACGCTTGCCATCAAGAATGG
>JANLRK010000222.1:0-13051 GCA_031361585.1 Pirellula sp.
GGGTATTTGAGCCCGGACTTTTCTTCCCAAAGGCCCGCGGGCTGATAGGGATAAACGGGTGCTCCACCCATTCTTCCCGAAAGTAGTCCCCCGGCTTGCAAAGCTCCATCGCGGATTTGCTCGGCCGTCAGCCTCTGTGCGGGATAGTGACTGAGCATCGCACCATCCCCGTCGACGCTGCGTGTGGCCGCATCTATTTGGCTCGATTGCGTGAATGCTCTCGAAGTCGCAATCATTCGAAACATCGCTTTACGGCTCCAGCCGACACGAATGAACTCCCGCGAAAGATAATCAAGTAACTCGGGATGGGTCGGTGATTGGCCCTGGACTCCAAAATCTTCGGCGGTAAACACCAAGCCACGTCCAAACATCTGTTGCCAGATGTGATTGACGGCGACTCTTGCTGTCAATGGATGGTGGTCAGTCGTTAGCCACTTCGCAAGCTCCAATCGATTGGTAGGCATCGCCTCTCCCTCGCTCAACAACGCTTGGTGAACACCCGGTTCGACAATCTCGCCAGGCGCCTCATAGGAACCGCGATGAAGAAACCGGGTCGGATGGTTTCGTGTCGTCTCCCGCATGACCATCATTTCGCGACTCGGTTGAACGATCTCAGTCAACGACTTGAAGTAATGTTGGAAACTCTCTTTGTGGTATTTGCATAGCGGATCCAGTCTCTGCGCATAATGCTCTCGCCATAGCGATTGTTGTACTCTCGTAAGTTCGGACCAAGAGACCCACAGTTCGTTTGTTGCTATTCCAGCAATCTCCACGGCTGTCAAGGCTGCGTCGTACACTTGCAATTCATCGACAAGTCCGCCTGGAAGCCCTCGATCTCGGTTGCGGGCACCAACACTCAAGGATACATCGGCTCGCTCGTAGAGAATATCCTTATGCAGCGAGTTGCGAATTATTTCGACAGCAGCCCTCTTGCCATCGATATAGACGTACGTATCCTCAGCCCGGTTGGTTCCGCCATAGACCAATGCGATCTGTTGCCACCGGTTTAAGGAAACGGGTTCCCTACATCGAATACGGATCGCACTCGACGGCCAATAGTGAACAATATCAAAATGGAAGTGTCCGTCTTCGATCAACAGTTGATAGCCGCGCGAGGCCGCATCGGTCCACGATTTAGAACGATGAAGCACCACCGCTCTGTCGAAGAATTTTGGAACTTTCAATTCGAGACAAATCGTGAACTCCTGAGTACGTGAAAAGACACCCGACTTAGGAAACACGAGAGCATTGTCTCCGTCAAGCATGACTGCGGAGTGCTTGCCGTCGTTCTGCCATTGGATCGTTCCCTCGCAACTGCCAGGCTTGTCAGCGTGTATTCGATTGACGAACTGTGATGCGGGTTCCGTCTCGGGCTTCTCAAACGCGAACTCCGCAGACAACCACTTGTCGTCGGGTTGTGGCCAACTGCTAAGCGAACCGTACCACTTCTCAACGGTATCCAATTTCGCCAGCCTCGCAAGTTCATCATCGTAGGCTTGGCGAACAGACGCCATGGCTTTTTCAAGGGTTTCAATCTGCTGTTTCTGGGCATTGTCAAGCATCAATAGCGTCGGGCCCGGCATCGAGTCCGTGTAGTAACTGGTAAGCCCACTTTCATCAATATTGTCAAACATATCACACAGTCGAAAATACTCTTTTTGCGTGAGTGGATCGTATTTGTGATCATGGCAGCGTGAGCACTGGAGGGTCAGTCCCATAACGGCCGTACCGAGAGTATTCACGCGATCGGTCATGTACTCAACGCGAAACTCTTCTTCGGTGCTTCCCCCCTCTTCGGTTTGACGATGGAGACGATTGAATGCCGTAGCGAGCCTCTGTTCGTCGGAGGCGTTTTGCAACATGTCGCCCGCCAACTGCCAAGTAAGGAATTGGTCAAATGGAAGATCTTGATTGATAGCGGAAACGACCCAATCGCGATACGGCCACACGTCGCGATACCGATCGGTCTGGTAGCCATGGGTATCGGCGTAGCGAGCCAAGTCGAGCCAATGGGTTGCCACCCGCTCGCCAAACTGGGGCGAAGCCAATAGGCCATCCACATACGATTCATAAGCGTCAGCATCTTGGGACAACACGAACTGTTGCACTCTTTCCGCGTCAGGCAGCCGGCCGGTCAATGCCAGGCTTGCACGCCTCGCGAGCGTTGCTCGTTCCGCCATGGGTTGCATTCGCAATGACCCCAATTGCAATTTGTCTTCGACAAAAACATCGATTGGATTCTGATTTAAAAGTTCTTGACTAGGGATCAATGAGGACGGAATCTCCACCTTAACTGGCAACGGCTCGAACGACCAATGTTTGGCTTTGTACTTTGCCCCTCGTTCTATCCAAGTTTTTATCAACGCTTTCTGTTGATTACTTAGATCGATCTTACTGGATGGAGGGGGCATCGCGATCTCAGGATCGATCGAATTGATTCGGTCCCAGATCTCGCTTTCCGCCAAATCCCCTGGCACGGCAAACTGTTTGCCAGACCCAGTTTTGAAGGAGGTTACGCCATCCCGATCGAGTCGCATTTCCGTCGAACGCGCCTTGTCATCCGGTCCGTGGCAGGTGTAGCATCGATCGGAAAACAACCGACGAATCGAATTGGTAATTTCCGCGTCAGTAGGGTCGGACGCGCGAACAATGGCCGACCCACTGAACGAAAGCAACGAGAATGCGAACCAAACTGCTGCCATGGCAAAGCCAGTTTTGGCTCTAGGCCGAGTCTCGCTTCTAGATTCGATTGTGGATACCATAAGTAGTTCTATTGTAACTGCTAAATGTCAGCCCGTTTAACCCTATTGCATATCCGTTGGCCGCTGCATGTCGTGGCCGCTGCATGTCGTGGCCGACGCTGCTAGCGTCGGTTCGGATGCTGGCAGCATCCGCCATGTTTGCAACTAGTCAGCCTGAGGACGGGCTTAGCTACGTGCCCCACTCCATCCGATTTTGTTTGGCCAAGGCCAAAATGAGCGACTGCGTTCCGGAACTACCGTATCCCATTGATTTCAGGTAGTCGTAAGCCCGTTTTGCATTGCTTAATCCCGGCAATTGCAATTCGAGTTTTTCCGCCTCCTCGATGGCAATCGACAGATCTTTTACAAAGTGATCTACAAAGAAGCCAGGGGCATAGTCCCCTTTTAGGATCCGCGGCGTTAGGTTAGTGAGCGACCAACTCCCGGCCGCCCCTGAGGCAACGGACTTAAGCACCAGTTCGGGATCCAAACCTGCCTGCTTGGCGTACAACATGGCTTCGCATAATCCAACCATGCTAGACGCGATCAAGATCTGATTGACCATCTTGGTATGCTGCCCGCAACCTGCCGCACCCTGAAAAACATAGGTGGCACCCATCAGCTTCCAAAGGGGTGTTAGCGCCTCGAATGCCTTGAACTCCCCTCCGACCATGATCGATAGCCGTGCTTCGCGGGCACCAATATCTCCGCCAGAGACCGGAGCATCCAACGCAGCAACGCCATTGGCAATCGCTTCGTTTGCAATTCGGACCGCAAGTCCGGGACGACTCGTTGTCATGTCCACAACAACGCTGCCGGGAGCAAGACCGGCCAGTACGCCCGACTGTCCAAGGACTACTTCCTCGACATCGGAGGGATAGCCCACCATTGAAAAGACAATGTCGCTACGGCGTGCGACCTCCATTGGGCTTGAACAACCTACTGCACCTAAGCACAACAGATCATTGAGTTTCGGCGGCGATCGATTGAACACGGACGTCTTGTAACCGGCCTTGATTAGATGCGAACACATACTGCGTCCCATCACGCCTGTACCGATCCAACCGATGCGAGTTGATTCTGGGTGAACTGTATCCATGATTGTGAATCACTTTCTATGTTGGGTAACTACGCTCGCCAGTGCGTGGTAGATCCAAGGGCGAGCGGGAGACAAGGTCAGAGGTTGCTTTTGCGTGCTTGCGTAGTTCGGTTGCGTTCGTGCTCGAGCACACCCGTCACGAGTGTCGTCAAGCGTGGTTCGGCATCGTTGGCGATTGCTATTATTTTTTGGACGTCGGCTGGCTCTAACGCATCGGGCAGACACATATCCGTAATCACCGAGAATCCAACGCATCGCATGCCTGAATGGACTGCCACGATGACTTCAGGAACGGTCGACATGCCGACGACGTCCGCACCGATCGCCCGCAAAAAGCGATACTCTGCTCGTGTCTCCAAATTCGGCCCCGTGACTGCCACAAAGACCCCTTGATGTGCGACGATATCGTTTTTGCGAGCTGTTTTCAATGCGGCTTCAATGAGCGACTGGTCGTAGGGATGGCACATGTCGGGGAAACGTGGCCCAAGTCGGTCGTCGTTGATGCCGATGAGTGGATTACTTCCGAGCAGGTTGATATGGTCGTCGATTAACATGATGTCCCCTGACTTGTAAAAGGGGTTCATGCCGCCGCATGCGTTGGATACAACCAATAGTCCGGCCCCAAGTGCGTTCATGACTCGGACCGGCAGGGTAATTTGCTTGAGCTCGTAGCCTTCGTACATGTGGAAGCGTCCCTCCATGGCCATAACCGGCAGACCGCAGAGCATCCCACAAACCAATCGTCCACGGTGCGACGTGGCTGTCGAGCGAGGGAAATGCGGAATATCAGAATACTCCAAGGTCGCTTCGACCTCGATCCGCTGAACGAGCGGCCCAAGACCTGTCCCCAGGATGATTCCAGCATGCGGTGTGCGCCCCCAGACTTTCCGAATGGCGTTGCTGGCATCTTGGATTTTGTCGTACAGGTCTAACATATTGGCTTGCGACTCTAGGTTGAAAGGGAAATGAGAAAGAAACACACCCGACATTTTACGCAATCGCTGCAAACCCACTACTCATCTTGTTATCGTTTCGCGAGGATTCGGAAAATGCTATGCAAACGACAAGATTTCGTAACAATTGCCTAGCAGTTTCCATTTTTGTTAGATCGGATCGCAACAATAACGCGATTCCCACCCAAGGTCGAGCTTTATGTCGCTTGTCGTATTCGAAGATCCCCAATGTGAACTATTAGCTCCAATCACTTTAGCGAGGCTAGCAGCCACCGTGACCTGTGGCAGCTTTCGATTGCTCGACTTGTTAGAAGCGATGGGGAGCGAGGTGTACGGCATTTCTCGACCGCACCTTCAAACCCTTCAGCGAATCGATTTTCCAGCGTTAAGAATTCTGGACGAGAGTTCGATTGAGGGAAAACCTGAACGACCAATAACACTTTTGCTAAACGCCCGAGTCGCACCGACCAAACAAAATTTTCAGCAGATCCAAGCCCTTCACCGACTTGCATCGCAAGCCACACCCGACTCTGCCCCGATGGTCGTACTAGATAGAGAACATGTAGCTGCAGTCCTCAATCCGCCATGGACTGTCGAACAGATATTTCACTACGGCTATTTGGGAGTGGAGGATTGGCTAGAAAAAGCAAAAGCTTTCGAAGCATACGAATGCAATTTAGGGACGATCGCAGTTCCCCACGAGCTTGTCGCATGCAATATGGCGTGCATTCGTGATAACCTCGAATGGCGGATAGAGCTTGGAACCAATGCAAACGGTGGTCGATCCGGAACTCCTCAAGTTTCCGAGCTGCGACAGTTGTCGGACGGCCTATTTCTTGCTGACGGAGCATCGGTGGGTGAGTACGTGTTAACCGATACGCGTAAAGGCCCAATCATCATTGACAGCGGTGCCCAAATCGGACCGTACACCTTGCTGAGAGGCCCCATCTATATTGGCAAGAAAGCTCGGATCCTAGAGCACTCGGCCATCAAAGACGCGGTCTCATTATCCCACACCACTAAAATTGGCGGCGAGGTCGAATCATCCATCGTCGAGCCGTACAGCAACAAACAGCACCACGGCTTCCTTGGTCACAGCTATCTTGGCAGCTGGATTAATTTGGGAGCAGGAACTTGCAATAGCGACTTGAAGAACACTTATGGTTCCGTCAATATGGAATACGGATTCGGAAAAGTTTCTACGAACATGCAGTTCTTGGGATGTATCATGGGAGATTATTCGAAGACGGCCATCAATACTGGAATCTTCACTGGCAAGGTTATCGGTGTTTGTAGCATGATGTATGGCTTTGTTACGAGCAACGTCCCAAGCTTTGTAAACTACGCAAGACTCTTTGGCCAGATGGCCAGCTTGCCACCCGAGGTGATGGTCAGCACACAACAACGCATGTTTGCGCGGCGAGATGTCCAGCAGCGCGGTTGTGATGTCCAGTTGATATACGACATGCATCGTATTACTCAAATGGAACGCGATCGCTTTGGCGATGCACTGGCTCTATAGCTAGATTCAGTGTCGCGGAGCGACACCGCCACATCAACTACTTGATTTTAGACTCGACCAATTTTGCAAGTTCTTCGGCCATCCTTGCAAAAACCGGTTCCCAGTTCCCCTGAATTTTCTGATGAAATAATCTTAGGTTCGGATACCATGGATTTGTCTCCCGGTCATCAGACAACCATCTCCAGTCGGCGTAGAAGCTTTTGGCTAACCAAACCGGGCGCCCCAATCCACCTGCCAAGTGTGTTGCCGACGTGTCGGGCGATATCACCAAGTCCAGGTTCATCATGATGGCAGCGGTATCCATAAAAGCACCGGCCTCTTCGTCGACGCCACGAAACCTTGTAACCTTGAAATCTAGGTTATCTAACTGCTCAAGCCCGTAGCCATTCTGAAGACTTATTAGATTGACACCATCGACCTCCGACAGAGGTTTGAATACCCGAAGTGGAATACTCCGATCTCGATCAAAACCGTACTCGCGATTTCCTTGCCAAACGATTCCAACACGAACACCTGCGAACGTCTTCAAACGACTTCGCCAATCGCTAATCAGATGCGGTGCCGCATGCAAATAAGGAACTTCGCCTGGAACCGTTTCCAAAGTTGTTTGGAATACGTATGGCAAACTCATCATTGCGATGTGCCTGTCGTACGGCGGTAAAAAATCAACATCCTCAACCACTTCATCGATCTCAGGGCAGTTTCGGAGAACTTTCGCCAAGGGTCGCGGTGTCAATAGGACGACTTTGCCAACACGCTGCTTAACAAGTTTCGCATACCGAACAAAGTGCATTGTGTCTCCAAGCCCCTGTTCCGCATGAATCAAAACAGTGTGCCCCGGATTGGACTCGCCTTTCCATTCCGGAACGGGAAATTCACGAGGTCCGTTAATCGATCGCTTTCGCCACTCATGCTCCTTCCAGCCATTCAGGAAATCTCCTCGTTGGAGTCGCAGGAAAGCTCGTATCATATGGCTGTCTGCGTGCTCCGGATCAATCTTCAATGCTCGATCGATTGCCACCTCTGCCTTCGCGAAATTGCCAAGTATATTTTCGATCATCGCAAACTGGCTGTACGCGATGCAACCGTATTTTTTCCACGTCAATTCGTCGATTAAGTTTGGGTTGATGTTCTCGCCTTCCAAATCACTCTCGCCGTCCGCCGAGCGATTGGATTCCATGGCGATCCCCTTGCGAAAGCAATCTCCAGCCGCTTCATAACGCCCTTGAGCAGCCAAAACGATCCCAAGATTGCACATGGCAGGAAGAAATTCGGGAGCAACGAGAAGCGCTCGTCTGAGAACGTCTTCCGCTTGGGTCTCCTGCTTGGTGTTCTTAAGCACGGAGCCGTAATTATTCAAAATGGCAGGATTCGTAGGCTGAGCCTCCGCCAGTTTGCGCCAAACCACTACCGCTTCCTCCCTCATCGTGGATTGCCGAAGCAAGACACGGCCAAGACCCAAAAGCGCTTTGAAGTGATTGGTATCCTGACTTAAAATCCGATCAAAGCAAGCCCTCGCCTCTTCATTGCGTTCCAGTTGGTAGAGAGCCACACCGTACTTCAACCATAGCAGAGCCGAATTGGGGTGCATCGCAATCGCTTTATTCAAAACATCGACTGCGGCCTGATACCTCTTCAATTGGATTAAGACTTCGGCAAGATTCTTTAGCGTCTCGACATTACTAGGCTCAATCGATGCGGAGCGAAGATAGGTCGCGACAGCTTCTGCCCGTCGGTCACTACGCATGTATGCGATAGCCAAGTTGTTTAAGATAGTAACTGAGTCTGGGGCAACCTTTACGGCTATTTCTAAGTGAGGAATTGCAGCCTTGGGCTGCTTCATTTGCAAAAGCAGTGCCCCCAACAATTGATTGACATGCGGGGCAATAGCCTCATCCCCTAGCAGACTTCGGTAGAGTTCTTCTGCGAGCGCAAGGTCGCCTGATTGGTGAACACGGAACGCCTCAACAAGCCTAGTATTCACTTCAGCACTTCAAACCTTTCGGAAAGCAAAAGTCTTAAGGCAACCTTCGGATCGATTCAAGATTTTTTGTTCACGCCTGCCCGTGTTCCTTGCACAAATGCCCCGAGTTCAACTCTGGGGATGTTTAGCATGGCTCTATAGAGGTGGACATAACTCCTGGCATGCTGCATCGTTCGGAGTTCCTTGTTCGACATCCGTTATTCTGCGGCTGCCGTCTTCGCAAAGTCGCACCCGGCAGTTGCGACCTACTTTAGTATCTCCATTGCAAACCATAGTCAAGGCTATGCAGCGAGTAGTTGCTTTCTCGCAGCGAAAAACTTGGCGTGCTGGCCCCCGTTGGCGGATTGCTTAGGTTCGATGCCAATTGTGGATCCAATTGGTCAGCGACTCTAGCGACTTTTGGTAGCCCGAGATATGAATAGCCCACCGTTGCTTCCAACCGCCGTGTTAATCGATAGCCAAGGGTAATGTTGGTCTCAGGCGAAACAATGAAAGTGCTCATGGCATAATTTCCGGCATTGGTGTTTCTCGCAAGCAATCCGTTAGCAGTGGTATTGGTAGACCCTCCATTGCCCGGAACGGTGATGGTCGAGCTCCCATCGATGGACACGCTGCGTTCCATGTTGCCCAGTCCCAACTTGACAAGGCCTGAGAGGCTCCAGCACCGCTCTCGCATGATACCGCTAAACCCAAGCGCCATGCCGTTAAAACGGTTGGTCGTAGTGAAGTGATCCGTTAGCTGCGAAATCGTTCCAACCGGAGCCGGGGTGTTGGTCAGCGCTGTAGTTGTTGAATTGATCGTCAATGCATCAGCTAATCTTGCCGTTTGATAGCCCGCGAGGAATTCAAGGCGTCCAGCGCAGTCTCGAAGGATAAGTTTACGAAATAAGATGTCACCTCCATATATATCGCTGGATATATTTGCGTTCAAAGATCCGGATGTGCTATTTGGATAATTCACTGCGATAGTCGATTGAGCATTGTTCGCAGTGCTAAAAAACGGGCGCATCACCACCGGTTCTGATGTTGGCGTACTATTGAAGGACAACGAATTGCTGCCGACATCGAAGAATCGAAGCAGAATTCCATGCGACCTGCAATCGTCAAAGTAGGTTCCCAACTCGCCACGTATACCCTGCGTGGCACTACCGAGCACCTCCGTTCCACCAAACAAATTCGTCGTATCCGTTCGGCCTATCAAACCATCCGTGGCAGGGTCGTTTGCAGGCCTACGCGTTGTTACCAGCTGCGGTAGATTTTGTCCCTCGGGCCAAAATGTGGCTGCTTCAATGCGTAGTTGCATTCTGCGAAGCAAGTTGCCAACAACATTCGGCGGCTGCAGCATTACGCCACTGTCGCAACCTGTCAGGCAAGGCTGATGGTTTGAGCCAAACACCATTGCGTTTGGGTCGACCATTTCTTCGCTCAGGCCCGATGATTCCACGTAGTCGCTGTTATGTGCAGCTCCAGCTTGACAGTTCTTGCAGTTGGCTTGAACGACCCGACTAGCAGAGCCTTCTCTGGTAGCAGGGCTTTCTCTAGTAGCAGGGCTTTCATGGGAGGCTTTGCGAACCTGGGTTGCCGGTTTTTTTACCTGGCGAGGACGAAGACGAACAGGTTCTTGCTCTTCCTCGCGGTAAATCGTTTCGTTCGCAGAGGCATGGACTACATCCGCTTTCGAGCGGTTCTTCTTGACCGGAATGTCGGTCTTGGCTGTTTGTTCACTCGGATTGTAGAACTCGCGATCCGTGCTTCGGCCCGTGCGTAATTGGGCAAAGGCAGGAGCAGAAACAACGAGACTTGCAATTGCGAATACTCCAATGCCTAGTCCCGCTTGGACAGCCTTTCGAAATACTTGACGCCTAAATTCGCTAATGTTTCTTATAGCCATGGTACCCCCAGCAACTCAATACTTAACGATAACGCAGAGTTTGACGACTGCATATTTTGCTACGCAATCCATCGGAAGTTCCGACTGCGGAAGTTGAGTAAAGATGGAAGGATTTGAGGGCTCCCTGAACTAATAATGATAGCAATGGAATGAATCGAGTTTACTGGATATGCAAACTAACGGACGTCGTGAAGCATTTGCAATGACGATACGAACTATTTGCCGATTCAAGAGGGGTTGGACCCGAATGGACGCAAGGGCCAAACAATGGACACTTTGAAGCCAAGTGGTAAAGGGAATTACAACATGCGACGAACTCTCGCGACACTATCGATTTCCGCTCTGTCATTCGGGATCATCGGATGCGCTGACATGAGACACAAGGCTGGCATAGACTACGCTCGAAACGTGGCTTGGCCTCAACCCTTTCGTGGTGCGGATGCCAATTCGGTTATCGCACCTTTTGACGTCATGCGAGACAACGGTTGGAGGGAAAACAATACCCTCGGATCCGGTTTGTTTTCAACTCAACATGCTCTCAATGAAGCCGGTGCTCTCAAAGTCCAGTGGATCGTCACGCAAGCGCCACAGAATCAGCGGATCGTCTATGTCAAATCCGGAACCACCGAGCAGGAAACAAATGCTCGCGTAGAAAGCGTCCAACTAGCCGTTTCTCAACTCATTCCGTCCGGACCATTACCTCAGATTCTGGTAACCGAGATCGAGCCTGCGACCTCCTCTGGAGCATATCAAACGTTGGTGCACAGAGCGTTGATCAAGACAACACCAACGCCGAGACTTCAGAAGTTCACAGGCCTGAATGCACCGTCGCAACAAACGGTTGCTCCGAACGCCAACTCCAAATAGCACCCCAACTCGGTCGTAGCATAGGCCCATAACCAGACAGTGGCAATCTACAAGAAGTATGGAAATTTCTTACAGAATCATTTTGGCGATTTGCTCTCGTTGCCAAGTTGCATCGCCGAAAAGAAATTCGCAGACCTTGATGCGTTTCACGAAGAGATGCAGGTCGTGCTCCCATGTGAAGCCGATGCCACCATGCACCTGCACTCCACGGTGCGCTACCTCGCGACCTGCATCGGAACAGTATGCTTTTGCAATGGCAATCGCCTTGTTACTATCTTCAGCACCCACCGACAGGGCCCAGGCAGCGTAGTAGGTCGCCGCTCGCGCGCTTTCCGTCATCAACATCATATCGGCGCACTGATGCTGCACCGCTTGATAGGAACCAATCGTTCGATCAAACTGCTTGCGTGTCTTCGCATAGTCGAGAGTTGCTTCGCGAATCCATTGCATCGCACCAAGCATCTCAGCACACGCGGCCAGCGTTGCAACCCGTGTCGAGTATTCGAGCCACGCAATAGCTTGGTCGCCTACCGCGATGATGTCTTTTTGACCAATGGCTACTGCGTCGAATGAAACATCGTACAGCTTTCGCGTCGCATCCAGACCACGGGTCTCAGTGCAGTTTACGCCAGAAGTATTCCTCGAGACCGAAACGATGGCCAGGTCTGACCCTTGGCGCACCGCACACAGAAGGATGTCTGCTTCCGCCGCATCGAGCACCAGCGTTTTGCGACCAGTAAGCTGTAAACCTGTTGGCGTTTGCTTGAGTTGGGTTTGGACATGGTCGATATCCCAATCGCCATTTTGATCTATCAATGCTACGGTCGCAGTGACGGTGCCTGAAGTAATCGAGGATACGATGGACGCGAATTGATGAGTTGCGCTTTGGGCAAGGAGAGTGGCAGCCCAAGTGGTCGCAAGAAACGGACATGGCACGCAAGCGCGGCCCATTTCTTCGGATACCACCGCCAGTTCGACGAGTCCAAGTCCAAGTCCACCACAGTCCTCGTCGAGATGAAGTCCGATCCAAGCTTGATCGGCGATCACCTGCCAAAGCGCTGCGTCGTGGCGTACCTCGCTGGCCATGCGTTCGCGAACTTGAGTCAATGGACTGTCTTGCGTTAGCGTTGCTCGGGCCGTTTCACGCAAAAGCTTTTGTGGTTTGGAGAGGTCGAATTCCATGGAATGTTTTCTTTCTATGCTCAATAGCTGCGAGGAAGGCCGAGTACGCGTTGTGCGATAATGTTACGTTGAATTTCACTGGTACCTGCCTCGATGGTGTTGCCACGCGAACGCAGATAGTTGAATGCCCAACGACCCTCATCGAAGTCCCAGGACTGACCAGTTAGGCCGAGAACTTCTAATGCAATTTGACTGTTGCGCTGATTCATCTCACTCCAATAGAGCTTGAGAATCGAGCCTTCGGGGCCAGGGGCGTGCGTGTTGTTCATTCCAGACAACGTCCGCAATGAATTCAATCGAAAGACCTCAAGATCGAGGTGGGCTTGTGCAAGTTTCTGTCTCACGATTGGGTCTTCCGTAATGGGCTGGCCATTTCTCTTGATGGTTGCTGCCCTTGCAATCAACGCGTCGCAGTCCCGTTTGAACATCATGTAAAGGCCAGTGCCTAGATTGGCCCGCTCGTTTCCAAGGGCCGTTAGCGCCACTCCCCATCCCTCGTTGATCTTGCCTAAAACGTTGGATGCCGGAACTCGTACGTTCGTAAAAAACATCTCATTGAATTCCGCGTCACCCGTCATCATTTTCAACGGCCGAACAGCAACTCCTGGGCTGGTCATGTCGACCAAGAGGCAGGTAAGGCCCTTGTGCTTGGGAGCAGTTGGGTCCGTTCGAACGACCAACAAGCACCAGTTGGCCACATGGCCAAAGCTGGTCCAGATTTTTTGACCATTTACGACGTAATGATCGCCATCAAGAACAGCTCGGGTGTTCAACGAAGCCAAGTCACTACCTGCATTCGGCTCGGAAAAACC
>JANLRK010000740.1:0-4325 GCA_031361585.1 Pirellula sp.
GGTTAATTCGTTCATCCCAAAAGGATACCGAATCACTGGCTTTTTCCTACCGACCCACTAAATTCCCCTAAGAACCCAGTTTTCGAACAAAACTTCCACGTCTCAAGCCGCTTCAGTTTATCCGACGCATCAGTACTCCGGCAAGCAGCCAGCACCAACTTCCACGTAACTTCTAGCCAATCATCGGAACAGACGAGGCCGGGGAGCCAGCGCCAGCTTCCACAGTGGGATGATCCTAACCTGTGGGAAACGGCAGATGGCTGTATCGAGATACGTCCAAATGTGGGTGGGAAGCTGAGGGCATAGGAGAACGCTGGTTGGCGATAATTTGATCCTATAGGCGTAGTCTCGCGTTAAGCAACGAATGTAGTTTGAGGCCACGAGCGATGTTAACGCTTCGACAGTATACTGGAGCTGGATATATTTTCGTAAACTTCCTCCAAACACTTTCCCATGTCAGATGTCACTCGCATTCTGTCGCAAATTGAATCTGGCGACCCGTCTGCCGCCGAACAATTGTTGCCTCTGGTGTACGATGAGCTCCGTAAACTAGCGATTGCAAAGATGGCTCTTGAAAAACCAGGCCAAACATTGCAAGGCACCGCATTGGTACATGAAGCGTACATTAGACTTGTCGATGTCGAGCAAGCTCAACATTGGAATAGCCGTGGACACTTTTATTCGGCTGCCGCAGAAGCGATGCGACGAATTTTGATCGAAAAGGCAAGACGTCGCAAACGACTTCGGCATGGTGGTGCCCTTGAACAATTCGAAATGGAGCCAGAAGGGCTCATTGCCGCACCTAGCGAAGACGAACGGCTCGTGGCCTTGAGCGAAGCGCTAGACCAACTTGCAAAGGAAGACCCGCTGGTCGCTGAAATTGTCAAGCTCCGATATTTCGCAGCATTGACAATCGAGCAGGCGGCAGAAGCGGTCGGCGTTTCGGTGCGGACTGCCAACCGCCATTGGAGTTATGCAAAAGCTTGGCTATTTGAGCTGCTTCGCTCACAATAACAGCCGTTCGAAACAAAAATAATATTTTCGATGGCACACAGGCAGCGGAAACGTCGCACTCTTTAGAGAGGCAGTCTTTTATAGCTACGCAGTCTTCGTTAGTGACTTTTATCGGTCGTACTCAACGTCGGACTAGAATGCCAATCCCACGACAAAGAGCGAATAAAACATGAACACTCAACCATCCAGAGTAAAAGCCATCTTCGATGCTGTGCTCGAACTAGAAACGGTTACGGACCGTCTCGACTACCTGGAAAAAGTCTGTGCCGGCAACCCTGAGGTGCGCGGCCGAGTCCAAGTCCTACTCGATGCATTTGTTGACGCTGGGAGCTTTCTCGAGTCGCCATCTCCTGGGCTTGTGCAAGCCCCGCTCGCCATGGACGCGACATCCGATCAACCCGTCCAAGAAAGACCCGGTACACAAATCGGTCCCTACAAACTGCTACAGCAGATTGGCGAAGGTGGCATGGGCGTAGTCTACATGGCCGAGCAGACTCAACCGCTTAAGCGCAGCGTTGCATTAAAAATCATCAAGCCTGGTATGGATACCAAACAAGTCATTGCTCGCTTCGAGGCCGAACGGCAAGCCTTGGCCATGATGGACCATCCGAATATCGCGAAGGTGCTAGACGCCGGTCAGACGGTTAGCGGATGTCCATACTTTGTGATGGAACTCGTCAAGGGCGTGCCGATAACCGACTACTGCGATGAACGCCAATTGACGCCCAAGGAACGATTGGAACTGTTCTTGCCCGTGCTGCACGCGGTCCAGCACGCGCACCAAAAAGGGATCATTCACCGCGATATCAAACCATCAAATGTGTTGGTCGCGGAATACGACAATCAAGCTGTTCCAAAGGTTATCGATTTCGGCGTGGCCAAGGCCACCAACCAGCTTCTAACTGAGAAGACCATGTTCACGCAGTACGGTCAGTTGATTGGTACTCTCGAGTATATGAGTCCCGAACAAGCCAAACTAAATCAGATGGACATCGACACTCGCAGCGACATCTATTCGTTGGGCGTATTGCACTATGAACTGCTTACAGGGGACACGCCATTTGACCGGAAACGACTTCGCTCGGCAGCATTCGACGAGATGATGCGAATCATTCGCGACGAGGATCCGCCCCTCCCAAGCGTGCGGCTCACTACTAGCGCGACGTTGCCTTCGGTATCCGCCAATCGCAGCACTGAGCCCAGAAAGCTTAGCACCTTGGTCCGCGGCGAGTTGGATTGGATTGTCATGAAGGCCATGGAGAAGGAACGTTCGCGCCGCTATGAAACACCGAACGCATTCGCAGACGATATCCTACGATTTTTGAATCAAGAGGCCATTATGGCCCGACCTGCCTCCGCCGCCTATCGACTCAAGAAATTTGCCCAGCGCAATCGTTCTTTAGTCGTGGCTGGATCTTTGATCGCCGCGGCCTTGCTACTTGGCTTCGGCATCAGCACGTGGCAAGCCATTCTCGCAACTCGGGAAAGACATAAAGCTGATCTAGCTCGCATGGAAGCGATCGAAGCTAAAGACCGTGCTGAAAATGCTCTGGAAGAAAGGTCAAAGCAACTGGTCGTTTCCAGGCAACACGAAGAAGAAGCGAAAGCTTTGAGTGTAGAACTAAGGAACGAAAAAACAGCGTTGAGTCGACAAAAGGAAAATCTTCGTAGAGCCAACTATGCGGCGTCGATGAATTTGATTCCTGCGGCGTGGCAATCGGCCAACATCAAACGGGTTACCGAACTGCTCGACGAGCAGAAACCCGGCCCGGGCGAAGAGGATCTGCGCGGTTTCGAGTGGCACTACTGGGATCGCGAATGCAATCCAGAGAAGGCACCTCGGAACTTCGGTCAAGGGTTTACTGTGCGAGAAGCGAATGTAGGCATCGGCTTCAGCGGCGATGGCCAGCGATTCTTTTCGCTTAAGCAAGAAGTCCGTGAACAAAACGCAAGTGTCATCGTCATGCGTGTTCCGAATACGTCCTCTGGAAAAGAGATCGGAAAGTGGGAATTCTCGGATGTCTATTCACCGAGCTTCGTGAGTATCAATGACAAAGGAACCCGCATCGCGTACGCATCTACTAGAGTTGTTGGCAGTGAATTGCAAGCGTCCGAGAAAGAAGTCCAAGTGTTCGATACGGACAATGCCAAAGAGATCTTCAAACAGATCGTCGTACATGCCACGAGAGTCGCACTCAGCCCTGATGGCAAACGACTGGCTGTCAGCATCGTTCCGACTGGTTCCAGAGATACCCGGCCGGAGTCGGTAACAAAATACTCGGACATTTGTATCTGGGATCTCGACGAACCTCAACGGGAGGCACAACTTCTGAAAGGGGAGGATAGATTTGGAACAAGGGCTCTAATCTTCAGTCCGGATGGCTCACGTTTGATTAGTGGAGAAGGTGTGTACGCATTCCCTCTTAGACTTCGAATGTTAGTCTAGGCTATTTTGTTAGCGTTTTGGGATCATCTCCGGCGTATCCCCGCACATAGCGCAATGACGACCTCGGTAAGAATTGTACATGCGAGCACCAGTAAAGATTATTGTGGATACGGTGCTCCAAATAAGACCTTCCGTCAGCGAGTAGCTCAACGAGTGGCCCCTGAGCAGCTGAGCTCCGCCGATAACAACAAAGGCGATAGCGAACACCGTCAGAAACCGACGAATCCAAAATACCGTACCCAACTGTGATGTCTCCAAAGACAAGCCATGCAAATACCAAAACTAATCCAACTGTAACGTAGCAGATCGGACGGTATTCTTTACCAAAAATCATTTCTTGGATTCCAGTCGTCTTTCCGACCAGCTGCAATTTCCACAGGCATGTACTGGCCAACTTCTGTTAACCAGTTTGTCGCGATCGCACAAGAATCCGACCCAACACCGACAGCACCCCTCTGTGGACATGGTTCCAGCCGATCCAGTTGGCTCCGACCTATTCGCAGACCACAGTTGGACGCAGTTGTTCTGCTTCAATTCATCGATCGCCAACGATTTCCCACGTCCACATGTTGGTGCCTTGCTGCCTCTGTTAACCAGCATGTCGCATTCCAATATAGGGTTGCTCTCGGACCCCATTCGAAATCTTACGAACGGTTGCCATACTGGTTAACAGTCCCATGCGATTTGAGAAACTGCCGGTTCCCGATCAGTCGGTAGTTCTTCGCAGCACATCGCACGTCACCTTCCAGCTCGGTTATTTCTTAACCTGAACATGGAATCCAGCCTTCAAAAGCGAATCAACAACCTCGGTTGCCACAAAATCTCCCTCGACTACGAATGACGATTCCTTTGCCTTGGCTGAATC
>JANLRK010000256.1:0-3796 GCA_031361585.1 Pirellula sp.
GATTACGCTGGGGATTCTATCTTCGGCCTTGAGGCAGTATCAAATGGAAGTGAACGGGTTGCCCTCCTCTTTAGAAGCATTGCATGTTCAACCTGCCGACATTAGCAACCCCAACGACTGGGTACAAAAACTCAATAAGCCTGTACCGTTGGACCCATGGGAACATCAGTATGAATACAAACCCAACGGAACCGAATTCGACCTGCGATCCGCAGGTCCAGATGGTCAGTCTGGTACCGAAGACGACATAACCCCCTAAGTGCGGTTAGAACGGAAACTCAATGATGTCCCCACTACCAGCAAGCCGAAGATCCGCGGTTACGCTTTTTGAACTATTGCTGGTCTTAGCGATTATGGTCGCGGTGGCCGGTATTGCGATACCGACCTTTCAGTCGATGATCGGCAGCCGTCGATTGGGGGAATCGATCGAAAAACTTCGAAATGAAATCATGGCTGGTCGAGTAACTGCTATGAGAACGGGCCAAGCTCAAGTCATGCGAATGACTCTGCAAGGTAAAGAGTATTCGATTGCACCTTGGCTCGGTGGTAACGAAGCTCAGGATGCATCGGCTGGTGCAACCCTCATGCAATCAGGCCAATTGATTAAAACGCAAGCGGTTGCAGGCGGTGGGGTTGTATCTACTTCGGCGGACGGTTCAGGCAATGGCAAGCAGTTAAGCGACGGGGTCTCGTTTTCTGCAGTCGAAACACTGGTCGACTCTCGAAATGCTCTTGCAATTCAATTGGCGGGCGGAACTGTTCCATCGACTGGGGGTTCATCTCAAGGAGATGGCTCAGGTCTGTCCTCTCCCCTTTTGCTATATCCGGACGGATCGTGCACTACGGCCCAAATCATCTTGGCAGACAGTAAAGGTCGGCGCATGGCGATCCAAATTCGCGGTGTGACTGGTCAATTGAAGTCGATGCGATTGGCTTCTATTGCGACACCTTGAACTCTGCTTTGAAAGTGCCAAAACTATGCAACCATTTCGGAGCAAACCACATAACCGCGCTGGCCTGTCGCTGCTCGAAGTGGTATTGGCATTGACCATTCTGGCAGTTGCCGCAGCGTTGCTTGCACAAATCACGAAGCAAGCAACCGACAATGGATTGTTGGCACAGAGACTATCAACCGCTCAAATGCTATGCGAATCCAAGATGTCGGAGGTCTTGGCGGGAGCTATCCCGTTGCAAGCTTCGAGTTGGGTTCCGATTACCGATTCAGGCCGCAAGGGAAATTGGAATTATCAAATCCAAACCATAACGGCACAACGGCCCAATATGATTGGTGTTCGACTTAGTGTTACCGATCAACCAGATACGACTACCGGCAATCCAGAGTTGTTCTTCATCGTTCGATGGATGATCGACCCAAGTCTGGGACTGGACACACTACCAGCCACGGACGCAACATCATCAACAGGTTCGTCAAGTGGCAGTAGCGCGTCGGGTTCAGCGGGAGGGATACAATGAGTAAGGCATCGCTTCGAACGTGTTCGTGTTATTTGACGAAAAACACGAGAAAAACACCCGCGGCTAGCGCCATGCGGCACATAGTTACCATTGAATCAACAGCTTGCGAGCATGCGTTGGCAAGCGGCCGCACGATCCGTAGGGCACGCCTTCGCTCTGCGTTCACCTTGCTCGAATTGATTTTGTCGCTTGCATTAACTGCGGTCATCGCGGGACTCATTGGCAGCTTAGTTCAACTTTATTTGGCCAACCAAGAGACGGGCCGCGATAGTGTTCGGCAAGCTCAGATGGCACGAGCAATTCTCAATATGATTGCGGAAGATGTGCGAACCACAGTTCGTTATCAAGCATTCGATACGAGTGGATTGGCCCAGCTCTTGTCGAGTGATTCGGGCGTTGGCGGCGGTTCATCTGGCGGCGGTTCATCTGGCGGTGCAGCAGCGAGCGGTGGTGCAGCGAGCGGTGGTGCATCAGGCAGTGGCGCCGCAAGTACTGGCGCAGCGAGTAGTGGCGCAGCAAGTGCGGGCTCATCGAGCAGTGGTGCGTCGAGTGACTCAAGTGCATCTGCTACTCCCGCGCCTTTGCCACCTGGAATTTATGGTTCAAGCACATCGATCGAAATCGATTTAAGTCGCTTGCCTCGGCCGGATGAGTATTATCCAAAGATGGCCAACTCTTCGACGGGAAGCATAGGCGACATGCCGAGCGATGTTAAAACAGTTGGTTACTATGTGCAATCTCCGCGCACCGATGGAGTGCAGGATTCATTGGGTCAACTCAGCCAAGAAGCGGCCAGTCTCAATGGGGCTGCCATGACTACACCCAATGGTGGTTTGGTGAGGCGTTCCGTCGATCGAGCGGTCACACAGTATGCTTACGAAAATGGGCAGAGTAGTCAGTTGCTGAGAACGGGTGAATTGATCGCGCCAGAAGTCATCGCGTTAGAGTTTCAGTATTTTGATGGTACAACTTGGCAAGCACAGTGGGACGGAAGTCAACAGGGGCTGCCTCACGTAGTTAAGATCACCATTGCCATGCAGCGAGACAGTCGTGCCAAAGCGAATCCACTTTCGCCCGGACTTGCGATCTCCTCGATCTCGACCGCCATGAAACAAGAATTCGGCGTCGAAGTCTACTCGACCAATACGATTATCCCTGGCGCACAATTGCTTGTCGCACCTCAGGGAACCACGGCTACCGGATCAACGGACAATGGAATGAGTTCCATGGGTTTGAAATAATGAGAACAAAAATGACCAAAACAAAAAAACGTCAAATAGAGTTGGCCAGCCATAAACGCAGTGCAATTATTTTGTTGGCGGTAATGCTCGTCCTGGCAGCGATCACGTTGAGCGCGTTGGCTTTTTCGCAATCGATGTTGATCGGCCATGAAGAGTCGCGATTGGCAGGTGAAACGATTCAAGCAAGGTATGCGGCGGATTCCGGAATAGATGCCGCTCGATTGTTCTTGGCCAATCCGCGGCAAGCTCGCGATGACGCAGGCGGAACATACAATAACCCAAGCAACTTTCAAGGCATTCCCGTCCTGACTGGACGTGGTCAACGAAACATGTGCAATTATTCGCTGGTTGCGCCCAACATGGATGAAACAGGAAAATATGTAAGCTATCGATTTGGCCTCCACAACGAGTCTGCACGCCTTAACATCAACGTCCTACCGATCATCGACAGCATGATGTCGATCGATCAAATCGCGCAGCAAATGGGTGGGGGTGTGGACTTGTCAAGCTTAGGTTTGTCTGGTGGTGGAGCATCCGGAACGGGTGCAAGCGCCGCAGGTGCAGCTGCCGGATTAAGCGCTGACACGGGGGGTAGTACCGGAAGTACCGGTGGTGGAGTTGGCCGTGCATTTTTAATGGCTCTGCCCAGCATGACCGAAGATATTGCGGACGCAATTCTTGACTTTATTGATGCCGATGAAGAGCCTCGCGAGTACGGAGCTGAAAGAGACTATTACACTCAATTGCCAATTCCTTATGCCCCTGCCAATGGCCCATTGCAATCCATCGAACAGTTACTCTTGGTGCGAGGTGTAACTCCAAGTTTGCTATTTGGTTTGGACCAAAATCGGAATGGAGTTTTGGAGGCTTCCGAGTCAGCTGTTGCACAGCAGTCGGGTTCCACGTTGGGAAACACGACTTCGACGTCTTCCTCAACTTCCGCATCGTCGAGCGGGGGAACAACCGCGTTGCCTGACCTCGGTTGGGCAATTTATTTGACTTTGTATTCCAAGGAAAAAAATGTGGCGGCGGACGGTACCCCACGCATCAACATCAATGGTTCGGATCTGGCAACTCTTCAA
>JANLRK010000269.1:0-8408 GCA_031361585.1 Pirellula sp.
TGTTATTAAAAGTCGTCCCATCCGACTTGGTTTGTATGACCACCTGCGAAGCTGTTCTGCATGGTTAAGGGGCAAGCCCTTCGATCCTCGACATTCGTCGTAGTTGAACAGAGTAGAACAGTTGTCTCAACTGTTCCTGCCCTGCGTCGCCCACTCACCTACGTCCACCTACACATCCCACAAAACAACCACTTCTTTGGCCCCATTTTTCACCTGCCATTTTTCTGCCAAACTTTTGTAGTGAAAGACAACGCAGGAAACGCATAGGGCCATCCATCTTTTTGTGGAAACGTGACGCGGATGGCCTTTTTCAGTAATTATCCATTTGGATCGTCCAGCAATACTTGCAAACGTTCTGCAAGCAAAGCTGGAAATCGTGACGGCCACTTGGCATCGATCAAACCAACTTCGATCATGTCGAGGAGGTGAGTTTGATCCTTGCGTCGATATGAATTCAATTTCATCTCAACGAGCGATTGCAAACTAATCACTTGGAAGTCCTGCCCCCTTTCCGAGTCGAACACGCTCGGAGCAGGTGTGAGGTATTCCTCGCGAACTTTCTCGCCCGACATAAGTAGGTGAACTGCGTCACGAAACTTGCTTCCCGGTCCGTCTAGGAAAAAATCGATTCCAGCAGAATGACGAAAAATGAATCCTTCTGCTTCAAGCGCTTGCTTGACCCGTTCCAAGTCGCATCGCCGTATGAGGATGTCAACGTCTTGAGTGTTTCGACTAGCCGCCTCATCGATTCGTGATACCCAAGCAGCGACGGCATTCCCGCCAATGACAGCATACGGGATTCCAGCCTCATCCAGTGCTTTGGCGGTCCGCAACAAACGAATTCGCACTTTCTCCACGGCACGCACCATTCTGTCAAGGCGTATGGGGTAAGGATAAATCGGTTGACCGTCTTTAATCGCTTCGGTTGACAAGGTGTTGTGAGCTATTGCAATAAGATGTGATATTCAGGACAACGGGCAATCATCTCTATCTGTTCCATACTAGGCGTCGATCTTAAGCTGGGTCGCGAAACACTTTCGCTAGCGATCCATGGTAGCGGAATGCGTCAAGCATTTCGTTGGCGTCAAGCAATCACGGAAGCTTTGACAGCTTCCGCTACGATTTAAATCGGGCCGCCTTAAGATCGACGCCCCATACTATCCAATTGTAACGTGTTTGTCGGCAATTGAAATTGATTGGAAGCCGTTTCGCATTAGCGGTCGCCGGTGCCGTTAAACTAGGGCTAACGCATGGGGGCGGGCTAACGCATGGGGCCATCCATCTTTTTATTGCGGAGACTTTACAAACGAAGTTTGATTTAGATGGGTGTCCTCCAAGGTCCCCATTTGCTTATGCCTTCGGTCTCGCAATCTAGTTTTGGTTCGAGGAGGTAAAAGTCGTCTGGTCGGGAATCGATTTTCAAGGCGAAGGTCCGGGCTTGATCCGGCCTTCGCAACAGGTTTGGCGTTCTATAGTACGCCAAACCTATTGCGTTCGTTGGGCACGAGGCCCAAGAACCCTTCTTCCAAAATCGACTTCTGCCCCAACGGGTTAGTTATTTCCTCATTCCCGGCCCGCGACCTTTTCCACCACTCTTTTTCCCTTTGAAGTTGCTAAAGGATCTGCCTCCACCGGCTTTTTTCTTGGATGTTCCAGCGGCTGCGGTGTTGCTGTTAAATCCCTCGCGCGGAGCTCCAGCCTTCGTTCCACCGAAGCCACTTCCAGGGCGGGCGGCTCCCTTGCTCGGACGACTCGAACTAGGTCTCCCAGTAGAGGCCCCAAGGCGACTTGCCTTACCACCCTTGCGACTTATGGTCCCACCCTTCCTGCTTGTAGAACCGCTGGGGCGTCCTCGCTGTCCACTGTTGGGGCCAGTAGGACGGCCAATCCCTTTCGTACGAGCGAAGCCGGAAGCATTCGCCCCTCCCGAGCCTTGGCTTGCAGCTGTCTTTCTTGGGCGTGATTCGCGATCGCTTCGAGCTTGTTGGGGTTTCTTCCTAGGATTTGGTCTGACTTCAACCTCTTTTCGGTCGACGTTATCCATGTCGTCATCATCTTCGTCCATGTCGTCGTCATCATCATCATCATCGAAGCTCTCGAAGCCCATGCCCGTCGTATCGAAATCGTCTTCATCCAATGAAGCTTCGTCCATCGAGCCATCTTTGTCTTCGTCGTAACTTAGAATCTTGCCACGTCGTACGTTTCCATCAAGCGACGGCCCCGAGTTCTTGACGAGAATGGAGTCCTTGAAACCAAAATCATCCGATTCTTGATCTTCGGCTTCGCTGAATGGGTTTTCCGACAAAGGCGGCAACGATTCCATCGCAACTTCGCGTTTTGATTTCTTCTTTACTTTTTGGTTTATTGTTTTTGCGGGCGTCTCAATATCGGGTTTGGCAACAGCTTCCAATCTATCTACTTTGACTTCCTCGCCGACCCCACTCATTTCAGCGGAGCGGTGACGATCCTTTTCCTTGCGCTGGATCTTTTTCTCTTTCTTGATTTCTTCTACGGCGTTGTACAATTGCACCACTTCTTCTTGAGACAGTGGGCGGTAGCTACCCTCTGGCAAAGTGGCTAATCTGAGGGGCCCGATCGCCAGTCTTCTCAGGGTGATCACTTTGTGGCCAAGCCGCGCGAGAACACGTCGGATCTCGCGATTCTTGCCTTCGCTTAGCGTAATCTCTATTTCAGTGCAGCCCTTTCGAACGCGTCGAATCTTTGCACCGTCCACCCGTGCAAATCCCTCTGCCAAATAGATCCCGCGCTGCAATCGACGCATGGAATCCATCTCGACCTGACCCGCTACGACGACGTAGTAACTCTTTGGAACACTATTGCGTGGATGAGCCAATCGCTGAGCTAACTCGCCATCGTTGGTCAATAGGATGAGCCCGGTGCTTGACGAATCCAATCGTCCTACTGGGAACAGGCGATTCTGCCCGGGCACCAAATCGATGACGCGCGGTCTGCCTTCCGGATCGCTATTGGTGCACAAGACGCCCGCTGGTTTGTTGACTGCATAATAGAGCGGTCGGTGCCTCTTAAGAGCTTCGCCATCGACGGAGATTTTTGCCGTATCCGCGTCCACTTTCACGCCAACTTGCGTAATCGTTTTTCCGTCGATTTCTACTCGACCATCGGTGATGAGTTCGTCGACTTGGCGGCGAGAGCCCAATCCCGCAGCAGCTAAGAGTTTATTAATACGCTGTTCACCTGTAAGTACAGACGGTGACTCGATACGGGGCCGCTTTGGCTTAGACATAGCAATGCAATCAATTCAAACAAGAACTAAAAATTCACGTAGGATTGGCTGTCCTCAGCCAAATACTTTGTTTGCTTATATGCAACCGCTCAAAGATCGGTTGGCAGCGTCTCACGACGCAGCAACTCTAACAAAAGCACCCCTCTAAGCGAGCTCTAGAATCAGTAGCATGTCGTGCTACTAAACAGGCTCGGCGGATGATTGGCACTCTCACGGAGGAAAGGCGTCATCGGGAAATGGGGGTGACGTATCTGCTAGCCCATAAATTCAACCATGCTAAATTAGTGCATGAGAGCATGTTTTGTCAGTGCAAATACAGACTTATTTATCAAATCCAACTTGAAAGCAACGCATGGCAATCGAAGTAACTTGGCTCGGGCATTCTACTTGGTGGATTGAATCGGGCGAAAGCAAGATTCTGCTGGATCCATTTATTGGCGGCAACCCCGCCGCCAACGTGGCCTCAACGAGCCTCAATCCGACGCACATACTGATTTCGCATGGGCACTACGACCATATCGCCGATGCGGTCGAAATTGCACGTCGGACCAATGCGTTGGTTATTTCAAACTACGAAATCGCATCCTGGCTGGAATCGAAGCATGGAATCCAAGGTGCCATTGGAATGAACCTTGGTGGAAAAACAAAGTTATCGTTTGGAACTCTTCAGTTTACGCTAGCTGTCCATTCATCTAGCTTGCCAGACGGGTCCTATGGCGGCGCATGTGGTGGTTTCTTGATTGGATTCCATTCTGCACCAGGGAATGCAACGGGAAATGCAATGAAAGACGTGTTGCCCTATAAACTATACTACACCGGCGATACCGCCTTGTTTACGGATATGAAATTGATCGCCCGCCACGGAGTGGATTGTTTAATTGTCCCGATAGGAGATTTGTATACGATGGGACCGGCTGAGAGTATTGAAGCCATTGAGATGATTCGACCGAAACTGGTGCTGCCTACGCATTACAATACGTGGCCACCCATCGCTCAAGACGCAGCAGCTTGGGCGAGTGCTGTCCATGAACGGACCAGTGCCCACGCTATCGTACCTGCGGTCAATTCGGTGCTGCGATTAGTGTAATTATTTGATTGCGACACGCGGTTTCGACTACCACGAAAAACCAAAACGACGGCTGAGCGATCGGCCACTATCTACCCTATCGAAATAGAGCCAATGCCAACCAGCCGATTTGAATACCGCGATTACTTGGCGGAGATTCGCAAGAGACGAAAGGAAAAATCCAAAGGCGAAATCGACTCCTTTCACTCAACGATGAGTAGCAAAGAAAAGGATGCGTTAGTCTCTCGTTCTCATAGGAGCTTCTGGAAGCTGTTTACTTCGTTCTGGGGACTGCTGAGGGGCTTTCGAGGCAAGATTTTGTTTGGACTTGGTACCGTCACTATTGCAACCATTTTGGCTTTGATTCCACCTCTTGGAACGAAGTTGGCTATCGATTGCGCGTTGACGGTTCCCACGAGACCTCTACCGGCGTGGCTAAGCCGAATGTTGGGTGAACTATCGCCGATGTGGCTACTGGTGTGGATTGCAGTATTGGTCGCTGTCGTTACGTTGGTCCGAACTGTCATTTACCTTTTGGGGCGATGGAGTTGTACGCAAGCTGTCAATCAAGTGCAAATGTCGATTCGAAGTCGGGTGTTCGAACATATGCTTCACATGCCATTGCACAAAATACAGCAACTCAAATCGGGTGGCGCCACTAGCCTACTGCGCGAGGATGCTGGCGGGATCGCGGAATTGATCTTTAGTGTGCTTTATAACCCTTGGCAAGCGATCGTTCAATTGATCGGTAGCCTCATCGTTTTGATTCTCGTCGATTGGCGACTTTTGGCCGCCGGTCTATTGTTGTTACCTGCGGTTTATTTCAGTCATCGCACGTGGATCTATTCCATTCGCCCCCTGTATCGAGACGCTAGGCAAAGGCGTCAGAAGATCGACTCCAACACAACAGAAACGTTTGGCGGAATTCGCGTTGTGAGGACATTTGCTAGACAAAGGAACGAAACGCAAAGATACGTCAAAGGCAATCACGTTTTGGTTCGGCAGCAGCTTTTGATTTGGTGGCGAACACGCTTGATCGAAATCGTTTGGGAGGTGCTCATTCCGCTGGCATCGACTTCATTGTTGGTTTACGGCGGTTGGCAAATACTCCATTCGCAATTGACGCTTGGTGATCTGATGATGTTTTTAGTTTATTTGACGATGTTGCTTGGACCGATTGCCACACTTGCCGGGAGTGCGGTGCAATTCCAAAACAATCTGGCGGGGCTAGATCGAATATTGGATTTGTTGGCGACTCCTAGGGAACTCGCAGACAGACCCGGCGCGATACGCCTAAGTCGCCAGCAGGCAAGGGGGGAGATTCGCTTTGAGTCGGTATCATTTCGTTACCCTGAGAATGAACAGTGGATACTAAAAGGCATTGACTTGCATGCCAAAGCCGGACAGACCATTGCCATTGTTGGGCGGAGTGGGGCTGGCAAAACGACACTTTGCAATCTGGTCGCTCGCTTCTTCGATCCCGAACAAGGCCGTATTTTGGTTGATGGAATCGACTTGCGGGATATTCAATTGCATAGTTACCGGCAACTTCTTGGAGTTGTCGAACAGGATGTCTTTTTGTTTGACGGCACGATTGCAGAAAATATTGCTTACGGGCGACGTGGAGCTACAGTTGAGCAAATCACGCAGGCAGCAAAAGCTGCAGCGGCCGACGAGTTTATTTCCAAATCGCCAAATGGCTACGAAACTTTGATCGGGGAAAGAGGCTACAAGCTGAGTGGCGGTCAAAGGCAACGTCTTGCCATTGCTCGCGCTTTGCTCGCAGACCCAAAAATCTTGATTCTCGACGAGGCTACAAGCAATCTGGATAGCGAAAGCGAGCGGCTAATTCAATCCAGTCTGTCGTTGTTGCTGGAGCAGCGAACTGCATTCGTAATCGCCCACCGCTTGAGTACGATCATCCACGCGGATCAAATAATCGTCCTTGATGAAGGTCGAATAGCGCAATGTGGCACGCACACAGAATTGCTTGATCGGTCCGGAATTTACCAACAGATGGTAAGATTACAAACGGAAAGCCCAATCGCGCCGCAATGGTTGGACTCGTAAGAACTGGTTTTGTTTGGCCTGAGACCTATTGATGCCTAGATCACTTCAAGGAAACTGCTTGCTTGCGTCCCCCTTTATGGACGACCCGAATTTTTTTCGCTCCGTCATTTATTTGGTTCGGCATGCGGAGGATCATGCGTTTGGATTGATATTAAATCGCCCGACTGACTTTCGGCTGGACAAAGTGGTATCGATGGTTTGTGATCTTAAGTGCGTGCACGATGGTCCGCTATATTGTGGCGGGCCCGTCGATGGCCCCTTGATCGCATTGCATGATCAGCCAGAATTGGGTGGTGAAGTCTGCATCCCTGGCCTTAACATGACAAGCGACCAAGACAAATTGTTAAAGTTATTCGTTTTACCTGACGCCAAACTTAAACTGTTCGATGGGTTTGCGGGTTGGAGTGCAGGACAACTTGAGCAGGAGTTAGAGACCGGCAGTTGGTTGGTCGCGGATGTCGATGCCGATCTCGTATTGAGCGATGCTTCGGACATGTGGGAAAATTTGCTCAAGAGAATTGGCCAAAATATTCTGTCTGTGGATGAAAAGATCTCGGACAGTCCCATCGATCCGCAATGGAATTAGTCGGAAAGGCAAACGCAATTGGGAAGGCCACCACGCAACAGTCAAGGCGGATACGTATATCATGTCATAGGCCGTGGATTGAAGCCTAAGCCCATATTTCGTTCAACGGGCGATTATCAAGAGTTTGATGTGACTTTGGCTCAAGCGGTCGAGCGATTCGAGACTCGCTTGTTAGCTTATTGCGTGCTGCCCAAGCATTGGCATTTGGTTTTGATACCGCGCAAGGATGGCGACCTGTCGAAGATGATGGCTTGGTTGACGACAACGCATTCGGCCCGCTGGCATACAAAACCGCGCAGGGCCGGTACGGGTGGGCTTTACGAACGCCGCTTCCGTTCGTTTCCAGTGCAAGACGATTTGAAATTACTGGACATCATTCAATTCGTCGAATCGCATCCGCTTCGTATAGGCGTTGTCGACGAGCTAAACGATTGGCCGTGGTCGAGCGTTACAAGGCGTGGCAACGAAAGTGCAACATCGGGCCCGATGCTATCGATTCCTCCAGTACCACTTCCGCTTGATTGGACAGAAAAATTGAGACTGGAGATGTCTACTGTGACACTCGATCAGATCAAGCATTGTATTCAGCGAAGCTGCCCGTATGGCGACGTTGCCTGGGTGCAAAAAACTGCAGCACGGTTGAACTTGGAGTCTACGCTTAGACCCCGCGGCAGACCAAGAAACGTGTGAACCCGAGGAACGTTTAGCCACGCGCCGCGGTGAAGGCTTTTGGGCAATTGCTTTGCGGACAGTCGTTACAGGTGCTTTGCATGGTTTATTGCACCATCGATCCTACCTTGCTCGTTCTGGATTTGGATCGTTATCTTATTAGACTCGCCCATCAAATAGGCAACGACAAAAATGTAAGGGATAACCAAAAGAATGTTGTACCAAATCGGTATCAGCATACTACTTACTAAGTCAATGCCAGAAAAAACGAGACAGAGTATCGCCTTCTTGATCGAGAAGTTCCGTTGGAACTGTCCTTTACTCCTCTTGAGCAGAACGCCTGCGCCAGTTCCAATGCCCACCAACCCGATGACTCCTGTGAGGATCGTTCGAGAATATCCGGCCAACGCAGCCAATTCCAACGGGTCCATGAATAATCCTCTGCAGCTTGGGGCTAAAAAAATCAGCCAGTTCCACCGGCCAGTTCGGTTGCCCGTTGAACACGTGCGATGGCCAACATGAATGCGGCCGTTCGCAGTGAAACAGAATAGGTTGCGGACTGTTGCCAAACGTTTTCAAATGCTTCACTGAGTGTTCGGTCCAATTCTTGTCGCACTCGGTCGAGACTCCAGCGATAGTGCTGTCGGTTCTGAACCCATTCGAAATAGCTCACCGTAACGCCTCCAGCATTTGCAAGAATATCGGGCAAAATCATGATTCGTCGAGCGGAGAGTTTCTCATCGGCTTCCGGA
>JANLRK010000273.1:0-3176 GCA_031361585.1 Pirellula sp.
AGTGACGAGCCAATGGGGCTTCCTTTAGGCCTTCGATCCAGTTGCAATTGAATTCATGGACAGAGGCTCTATGGTAGGTGCCAGGCGTACACCGCCCCGGCTTTGTCATTGCCACAGTGAGAGTCAGTTGGACGCCAGAGGAAACCATTCCTTCACAGGCAATGAGGCGATGTGCTTGCCATCTATCACTACCGGTACTGGTTCGTCGAGCGAATAAAGTCGAGTCTTGGTATAGTGTGCGGTCCCTGCTTCGAGCGTCGGCTCCTCGAAGACTTCGATGACTCGCTCCGACAAATTTAAAATCCAGTAGGTTGGGATTCTTGCTTCAGCGTATAGCTGCGCTTTGTATCGATCCGTCACCAACGAAGTGTCGGCCACTTCAACTACCAAGGCGATCTCCAAGGCACCTGGATGCCGAGACGCATAGTCGGCAAGCTCTCCACGGATAACGGCAACATCCGGTTCAGGTTCACTATTCGACAACGTAACCGGCTCTTGATTCTGAACGTGCCAGCCCTTGGGAGCGATTCTAGATAAAGCCAGATCGCAAAGTCTGGTTGCGATCCTATGGGGAGGGTTTTTTGACATCGTTTCCGATACAACTCCATCTAGAAGCTCAAATGCATCCTGCTCGGAAAATGCACCTGCCTCAATGAGTCGGTGATACCGTTCGACGGACATTCGTACGGGTTGATAGGGTAAAATCTTGGGGAGATCAACAGTTGCCATAGGAATAGTTGTAGTTGACTTCTGTCTGGATTCGAAGACCGAACCACTTTTAGCGACTGCGTTAATGTTAGCCAAAGCAAATAGGATTTGCAATCGATAGGAACGACAGAATTGGGAGCCTAAGCGACCTCTGGACTCTCAACACAGTCGTAGCCGAGGGCTTCAATGTGCAATTGGATGCTAGCGCCAGTTTCGATCAGCAAACCGGAACGACTCGCTACTTCGAATGGACTTGACTACGATATCGCATCGGGACTAAACGATTCCAACGATGTTGTATTCTGTAAAGCGAATCGCGGATTTCTAACACACTGTGATGCCAACCGTAGTCATCACATTGTCGGTTGTTTGGCTATTGTTCTCGCTGCTATCAAAAGGCAAGGGTTGGCTAGTTCCATAAGCCAGAGCGCTCACTTGCCGATGACTGCATTGGTCTTTTCATCGCCAAAGAACTCATGCAGGACAATGGCTAGGTTGTCACCATAATTCTCCCAGTGACGAGCCAATGGGGCTTCCTTTAGGCCTTCGATCCAGTTGCAATTGAATTCATGGACAGCGCCGTCGATACCGAATCGTTGCAAAAACCCATCTGCTAACGTGAACGTAACTCCAGATGGTTTCGTCGTTCCCTCTGTGAACCAAGTCCGATTGCGAAGCAAGTTCTCCAGTCGGTCGATTTGCGCATTCGTTTTTTCAGTAACCAATGTCGAAGGGCGGGCCGGGTGAAGCTTTCCATTGCCGTCGTTGTGAAGTTCGATCGCCAACGACGGCTTGCGTCCAAACTTAATTTGCTTCTCCAACCAGATTTCCAATGCATGATTTTCTGGGGCTAAAACTGGGTCCGCAAGTTTGTCCCAGCCTCGGTTCAGGTCGATGCCATTTAGATTGAAACGAGTTCGTCCCGCGGCGACACCATCCTTGTTGGTCATCGGCATTAACCAAAGGCAATAACGTTCGCGAAACGCTTGTGTGTCGCGATCATCCTTCAGCAGTCGGTTGACGAGTCCTTGCGCGACCCAGTTACCTCCCGACTCCCAGGCATGCGCGCGGGCTCGAACGAAAACATGAAAGGGGGCGTTTGCATTTCCGACTCGAACTATTTCCAGTTCGCGCCCTTCCACGGTTTTCCCAATCACATCAATGCCCACCATTGGATGTTGCTTTACCGAAGCCAACCATTTGTCAAGGTCGGATAGTCGGTAGGGTTCGACGCGAGCAATAAACAATTTTGGTGCACTCATAACGACGTCCAGCAGGACACGGTTTTCCCCGATCGACCGTGTGGTAACCGAACTCCACAGCTTACCATCCGTTGAGATCACCAAAGTCTTCAGTTCATTGGCGACCGAACCATGGCGTCCGTTGTAGATGTTGTCCAGGTTCTTGAATTCCAGTGTATGCTTGGAACCAGGTTTGGCTTCCAACGCGATGTGAATATGACCGGCGGCCCGGTTGGTAGCATTTCGTTCGTGATCGTAAAGCAAGTGAACGTTGACGACACCATTGTCTGCAATGTCCCACCAGACAGGCGAAGCATTTTCGAATCCCGAATCGATAAACACTCCACTATCGACTCGTGTACCATCAACGTTATTGGCTTCGACAGTATTTTCAGCTAACTTTATTTCAGCTGTCACAATGGGCCGATGCCGCTCTATCATCGATCGGAAATCGCCTAGATTCCAGGGGCCGATGTAGGGCTCGCTAAGCTCGACCTCGGCGACCGCTACTGTGCCCCAGGTTTCTGCTTGAGCAATCGTTTTGCCGGTTTGATCGAAGACGCCTGAGACCATCCATCCATCTTTCGGCGCCATGAATGTGCTGCTGACGATATAAACATGATTCTCACAAGCACGAGCTTTCGCAAGCTGTGGGTTGCAGCCCCAGACGGGCCAGGCGATGACCTCCGCACCTCGCTTTGAAAGTTCGCGAGCAACTTCGGGGAAGAAGCCATCGTAGCAAACCATTAGTCCTAATCTCCCGAATCGCGTTTCGAATACCGGAAAGTCGTGTCCAGGAGCAATTCCCTTTTCGACCTCACCGTGAGGCAGACAGACCTTGCGATACTTACCGACCAGTTGGCCGTCCGGTCCGAGCAAAACAGCCGTGTTGTAAACAAGATGCTGATCTCGCTCGTAGAGGCTCAGCACGATGTGCAAATTGTTCTTCTTGGCAAGCTCACCGAAATAGTCGGTCGATGGGCCAGGGATCCGTTCAGCGGTTTCGTGGATTTTCTGCGGCTTCACGTTCGGCGAAGCTGTGGGGACAGTTTCGCCGAGTACGACGAGATCTGCATTTTGCATCGCAGCCTCGGCGACAAGTGGTGCGAACTCTTCGCAGGCCTCGCGAGCCGTCTTGCCCATTGGCTTGTAGTGAACCGTCGCTAGCCGCACTTTGCGACTAGGGGGCGGCGTGGTCTTTTCGAACTCAATATCGCTCCACTCCAC
>JANLRK010000308.1:0-4005 GCA_031361585.1 Pirellula sp.
TCAACCGGGGCATTTTGCGATGGCGACGATCAACGGATGCCAACGTCCGCCTGCAATTAGTTGATGGACGAAACGCTGACGATATGGTTTGTAACCAGGGCGAATTCTGCAAATTGAAGGGGTTCTTTTTCATGGTCTTATGGCTCATATGCCTGCAGGTATGTAAGGAGACGAAATATGCACGGAGCCGGCAATCCGATGCTATCTCATTGACTCTGCATATAAAAACGTATTCGGCGCCCGCTACCGCTCACAGGAAACAGCGTTTTTCGAAAGTTTCCCCAAACTATCCGAAAAAAGACTTTATTCTCGCTCAGATTCCACCAATTGTGCTGCTGCCGTATCCACAGCGTTGTCCCATCCAGGTAAACAGCGTTGCTCCTTCCACAGTCGTCAATTCATCTAGCATTTCGCCAAATAACGCCGCCAACCCGCTCCTTAATCTCACTTTTCCGAAACCCACCGGAATTCGTTCGCTACCACTCGTCAAACCTCACGAGACGGATTTGAAATGCATACCTCCGGGTTATGAGCTTTTTCCGCCTATGGAGTGGATTCCAGCCTCTAGCAGATAAATCCGATCTGATGTGCGGGTCTCTAGCCTGAAAAGCTCATAACCCCGGGGTCGTCCAAACAGAGATCCGAGAGACTTTTGGACCAGTTTGGCGCTTTCTGGTCGAAATCGGGTTTTTATGCGTCCGCCAGGTTATGAGGTAGAGAGCGCCTCAGAGAGTCGACCGAGCTGCGGCGAAATAGCCGCCGGACAACGAAATAACTGGGGATAAACGAAGAAAGGCTGATGCCATTACAGCACCAGCCTTTTCGTTTACTTGTGGGTAGGATTTCGTTCGCTACCACTCGTCAAAGTTGAGTGGAACCGACACCTCGCGAAAATCGCTATGTTTTCTCGCGTCAGGGTTATGGCTCATTGGCGGTTCCAGCGAATAACCTGGGAAACCGGCGTCAGAGAGTCTCTGGGTTATTCGATTGTGCGATGTCCGGCACCTCGGTGTCCCACATATCACGGTAGATGTGGATGTAGCTTGCCGTGGCCGCTGGGGCGACCTGCCAATAGTATCGGCAAAGCGATTTGAAAAGTCGAAGTCCATCCTCACTGCCAGCAAATCCAAGCAACCCATCGAGCGTTTGCTCTATATGAGCAACGTCAGTTGAGCGGACAGCAACAATTGCATTGACGATCGGCTCGTAAACGGCGACTGCTCGATGTTCGAGATCCGTGAACTCGAGAGCAATCTTGATGATGGCCTCCTGCGGGTTGTTTATTGACTCTGACATCTAGTCCTTAACCTGATGAAATTCTTCCCGATGTAACTTCGATTCTCCGCTCCAGCGATAGACAACCAGCTTACCAACTTGTCACCACACTTTCGAATGAATAGGCTACGTTTTGAGCTAAAGGCTTCGGTAATCTGGTTTGCCAATAGTGATCAACAAACAAAGGTAAAGCATCATTTGTGTAGGTTTCAATCGTTTTCAAATCAGTCGGATTGGTTTTGCGGTACGTAACTTCGTCGGTCGTAAGACCAACAACTAACAGGCTATTGGATGACAAATTCATGCATATTCGAAGTCTACTGCAACCTCTAAGCTCGTGAGCCATTTTCCATAGGAATCCAAAATGTGGGGTTGTCCAAATTCGCAAAATCCAATCTCAACTTGCGCTGACACAGCTTCGCTCTCAAGAGAAAACGGATTGATGTTCCCCGAGAATATTGCACATGCTGAGTTATCGACCACAATTCCTTTGGCATGCAGAGCCGAAACTCCAAGTAGACGCATTCCTTTCTCAAGCAAGCTTTTTGTACTTGGATCTGGATACTGATCTGCACGGAAATGTTCCGGTCGAACGAGAACAGTTACGCGAACGCCGCGTTCTATCGCTCCAAGCAACTCGTTATGTAGCGAATCGATTTTGTTGGTCTCGTAGAATGACAAAGCGGCGAAGGTAATTGACTGGTTCGCTTGACGAATCAGTCTAACAATCGCGTCTCGCAATGCCATGCCATGCGGAGGGTTCGACCACACTAAGTGGGAGTCGTTATCTATAGCTACGTCCAACGGAAAATCGACTTGAGGATCAACAGCTGATTCCTGGAGCGAGATATCTTGCTCTAGAAGATGGAAGCGGAATGGGCACTGTTCCCAAACCTGGCTAATTACTCCAGCAATCTTGGATACCACCGAAGGTTCATGGATGCTAACACCGGCCTCAATCGATGGCTGCGATCCCCAACCTAAACTATTTGAGGTACCATTTGCAGAGGACAATATGACCTGCTCATTGTCTACAATTAAAACCTTTGAATGCGTGTAGTAACGCAACCCTCGACAGACTACACGATTCGTCGTCACGCGACGTATCGACATAAAATGCTCATTTAGATCGACTCCGGCATCAACTTCAAATCCGAGAGTTGGATATCTGATTCCAGACCTTCGGTTTTCACGAAGCTCCGTGATAATTTTGACGCGAACTCCTCGCTCCCGTGCTGCTAAGATTTGTTGTATCAAGCGATCGTCAGTAATTAGAGGGTTAATGATCAGAATCGATCGTTGCGCAGCACCAATACTCCGTAGAATCTCCTCGCCAAGGGTTGCTCTATCGGGAGAGTTTACGAAGACGCCTCCACCTACCTGCCCCGGCTGCAAATTACTGCCTGCATTGTCTCTCTTCCTCCACGTTCCCACTGCCTACCTCCAAACGAAATTATCCATACAGCCATTCAAGCTTATCTTGAAATTCGGTATCGTTCACCCGATCTGCGACGCTTAAAAGTTGTTCGAAGTTGATGGAAGATTCCGGAAATTCCATACCGATCTGAGCTTCGAACTGCTCCGTCCATTTCTGCCACCAAACCTTGAGGTTGATAGTTGAGCGGGTGTTGGTGGAAATCTCTAACCGCTCTTGGTTTGCAGCCCAGCATAAAGCCTTGAACATTGTTTTCACTTGGAAGCAGAGGATTCCAAAATGAATCGCTTTGTAACCTTACCCGCAGTCTTCGACTTTCTCTTCGCAGATTTCGGATTATCTGAACTTGATTGAACGTCCAATCGTCCGCCAGCTGCAACCAAGGCACGGATGAGTTGATCCAACGATACATCAGGCGCGGCACGTTCAATCTTGGCAATTCTTGGCTGGCTAGTGTTGAGCCGTTTCCCGAGCTCCTTTTGCGAAAGATTCGAAATTGTACGAGCTTCACGAACTGCTGCAGCCATTTGAGTACGAGCATCAAGAAGCTGTCGCTCTGCTTCACTCATCTCCAAGAAGTCAGCAGCATCTCCAACAGCCCAACCTGCAGCGACTAGTGCTTTTCGTTTGTTAGTTTCCATCTCAATACCTTACTTGGCTTTTGTTGACTTTAAAATCGCATCGTACTTCTTTAGGCGGTCTTTACACCGATCAATCACTTCGTCAGGGATCTTTTGAGTCTTCTTACCGTAGACCTCCAAAATCACGACAGCATCTTTGTCGATCCGATACATGATTCGCCAGTTTTGACCAGCATCACGAACTCGCAATGCACCGCATCTCGGACCGACCGTTGGAAGCGGCTCCGCATGAGGCATGCTCAGGGCTTGCCCTTCTTGTAACGATCGCAACAACTCACCCGCCTCCATTCGACCTTCAGCCGTGAAGGGTGGTGTCTTTACTTCACCGCTCAGCCAAACCAGCGGTTTTCGCTCCGGTTTGCTAGGCTCCTGAGGCTCCGTCTTAGTTTTCCGTGGCATAACCACCTCCTTAAGTGTATATCGGATACGGTATATGGTCAATTGAGAAAAAAGTGGATTGAGGCGGGTAGTTTAGCCGTTTTTGACGGTTAATCTCGAAAACACAGCAAAAAAACTCCGGCCGAACTCGCGGATGGAAGGATCTCTCAGAACAACCAATCGATGACGACGTTTGGGCTGTAGCAGTGACCATTAAACCTCCTCAGCTTGTTGTTCAAGCGACTCGATGCCGCTTGCGTGGAATGAAATTGCAAG
>JANLRK010000375.1:0-26742 GCA_031361585.1 Pirellula sp.
ACCAGTTCGCCTCGCATGATGGCTACGCTACGCGGCGCTTCGATTCCAATTTTTGCAACGCGACCGTTCACATCGAGAATACGAACCGTGATTCCACAATTTGGAAAGACAATAGATTGATTGATTCGGCGACCTAAGATCAACAAGATTGAGACTCCATTCTTGTGCAGACAGATGTATGTTTCTTTGGACTCGCTAATTAGTTTAACGCGTGGCAACGTCGGAGTGGAAACCGTCGACACAATCGCGAGAAAATTTCCCTGCTTTTATTGCTAGCAATATGCAGATTGCTTGGTATTGAATTTGCGAGTCGCAGAAACGCTACAATTGTGGGTACGTAGCATGGCCCCCTGGGCCGTGTGCCGAACAGTCGCAAAGTCACTCTCGGCAAGAGTGACCTACGGTAGGTCGCACCTGCCGGGTGCGACAAAGCGGATAAATGCGGCCCCCTGGGCCGTGTGCCGAACAATCGCAAAGTCACTCTCGGCAAGAGTGACCTACCGTCCCTTCGTATTTGTTGAAACGAAAGATGTTTTCCATGTTGTCAAAAGATGAAATGCCATTGCGAAAGATCGACCACGTCCGGTTTTTCGTGGGCAACGCCAGACAATCCGCGTACTTCTACCGAAATGCTTACGGTTTTGACGTAGTCGCTTATGCTGGCTTGGAAACCAAAGTCAAACATGAAGCAGGTTATGTGGTTCAACAGGGTGGCATTACCTTTGTCATAGTGTCGCCGCTTCGAGCAAGCCATCCTGATTCATCTCGGCTAATTTTACACGGGGATGGCGTCTCAGACATCGCGTTGCAGGTGGACGATGTTCGACATGCTTACAACTTGGCCGTCGAGCGGGGTGCTGTCGGGGTAATTGGTCCGCGGGTGATTGAAGACAAGTATGGTGTTTACGAGTATGCCACCATCAGGGCATACGGCGATACCACACACACATTTGTCAACCGCGATCGGTATCACGGTGCGTTTGCACCTGGCTTTGACCCAATTGATCCCACTCGCTACAACCCGGCCACTTACCATGAGACTGGCCTGTTGGGCATTGACCACATCGTTGGAAACGTGGAAGAAGGGCGAATGAATGATTGGGTCGAATTCTATCGCAAAGTCCTTGGATTCGAACAACTTGTTTCGTTTGACGATCAAGATATTTCGACGGAATATTCAGCTTTGATGTCCAAAGTAGTTCAGAGCGGGCGAGGCAAGATCAAGTTCCCAATCAACGAACCTGCACAAGGGCGGCGCAAAAGCCAGATCGAGGAGTACATCGACTTCTATGGCGGTGCCGGGGTTCAACATATTGCCATGGCAACCAACGACATCGTCAAGACCGTTCGCGCCTTAAAGGCAAACGACGTTTCCTTTTTGCGTGTGCCGAAGACTTATTATGAAGGATTAGGGGATCGGATAGGAAACATCAAGGAAGATATCCACGAATTAGCCGAATTAGGGATTCTCGTCGATCGAGACGACGAAGGTTACATGTTGCAGATCTTTACGAAGCCGGTTCAAGATCGTCCGACACTCTTCTTCGAGATTATCCAGCGCGAAGGCTCCAAAAGTTTCGGCAAAGGGAATTTCAAAGCGCTCTTCGAAGCGATTGAGCGCGAGCAAGAAACGCGTGGGACCTTATAGATTATGCCATTACCACTCCCGCCGATTCGAAGCATCCGCGACTTTTATGCATTCGAGCAGCATGTCAAAACATGTCGCGCGCAGCGTGGACTTGGCATGGTCAGTCAATGGTACGAGATTCCTGTCTTCTATTTTTCCAATCCCGCCTCAATTATCGGCGATGGCGATCCAGTTTATGCGCCCAAGAACTCTGAAGAACTGGATTTCGAATTGGAAATTGCAGCCATCATTGGCACCGAAGCCAGCGATCTACCCGAGGATGATTCAGCTATGAACTGCGTGGCCGGATTCACGATCTATAACGATTGGTCAGCCCGCGACTTGCAGCGAAAAGAAATGGCCGTCGGACTTGGCCCCAGCAAAGGCAAGGATTTTGCTAATGCTCTTGGCCCGCACCTTGTCCCTTTTTCTGAATTGCGGGATCGGTACCAAAACGGGCGACTTGAACTAAATATGTCGGCATCCATCAATGGCAAAACCGTGTCGCGAGGAAATGCATCGAGCATGTACTGGACTTGGCCGCAGCTGTTGGCCCATGCAAGCCGAGACACAAGACTGTTGCCTGGTGACGTCATCGGTTCAGGGACCGTGGGGACCGGTTGCATCCTTGAATTGACTCCAGAGGTTACGGGTGGTTGGCTCAAAGCCGGTGATATAGTCCGGTTGGAAATCGAACGGCTAGGCGTCTTAGAAAATCGTGTTGCTTCGCGACCAAGCTCGCCACAACAGAACGAAAGGTAAAAAACGAATGCCACAGTATTTGCAAAGAGGCTCCCTTCCGCTCAAGCGGCACACCATTCACCCCAATGAACCTGGCCATCGAAACGAGGGAATCTACTATGAAGAGGTGATAACGACTCAAGGCTTCAGCCGAGCCTACAGTATTGTGTATCACTTGCGACCTCCAACGCGGGTCTTGCGAATCGAGACAGGGGGCAAGACTCCGCTGGCGAAGTCAAACGACTCAACCCTTAGGCATGTGCACTTAAAGACAGCGGCTATAGTTGCGGCTGGGGACCCGATTACCGGCCGAGTTCCGATGATGTTCAATTCCGATGTCGTGCTGTCGCGATGCCGTCCGGTATCTGGGCAAACAGAGCTGTACCGCAACGCTCGAGCAGACGAAGTCATTTTTGTACAGCGTGGATCTGGCCGGCTGGTATCGATGTTTGGAGTATTGCCGTTCCGGCCTATGGACTATATCGTCGTCCCAAAATGCACGACCTACCGATTGGAATTCGATTCAGATTCGGTTGGTCCCGATATGCTGGTCATTGAAGCGCAAGGGGACGTCGGCTTCCCACCGCGGTACCTTAATCCGGACGGGCAATTCCGTCTAGGCGCGCCGTTTTGTGAGCGTGATATTCACGGACCAATTCATCTTGGAACCGAGGACATCGAGGGCGAATTTGTGGTCCGCATCAAAGACGGTGAAAACTGGACTCGCTATGTGATGGCCAATCATCCCTTTGACGCTGTTGGATGGGATGGGATGGTCTATCCCTATACCTTCAATGCCGACGACTTCGAACCCATCACGGGTACGATCCATCAGCCGCCCCCAATACACCAAACGTTTCAAACATCTGGCTTTGTTATTTGCACCTTTGCACCTAGAATGCTGGACACGCATCCGCAAGCGATCAAGGTCCCGTATGCTCACAGCAACGTCGAATCGGACGAAGTCTTGTATTATGTTCGTGGCCAATTCGGGAGTAGGCGAGGTGTTGAAATCGGTTCAATGACGCTTCATCCACACGGGATTCCACACGGCCCGCACCCCGGCACGATCGTCGCCAGCCGATCCGTCCAATTTACGAATGAACTGGCCGTAATGGTCGATACTTTTCGACCGTTGCACTTGGCTGCCGAATCCGTAGCCCTGGACGATCCTAACTACCCTTTCTCTTGGTTAGATTAACGCATGCAAATCGATGTATCGAAAACCGAAGTAGTTGCTGTTTATCAGATGCTCGTCGGATTGGTTGCGCCGCGCCCAATCGCTTGGGTAACAACGATCTCAGAACATGGAATTGTAAACTTAGCGCCATTTAGCTTTTTTAATGCCTTTGGAGCCAATCCACCGGTAGTGGTCTTTTCGCCTACGTTGAAGCGAGACGGCGGTAAGAAAGATACGTTGATCAATATTGAAGCCAATGGTGAGTTTGTAATCAACGCGTCCACCGAAAAGCATGCTGACCAAATTAATTTGTCGAGCAAAATGCTTTTGCCGGAGGAGAGCGAAGTTGAGTTGATTGGGCAATCAACCTTGAAATCCATTCGAGTTAAGCCGCCACGACTGGCTGAAGTACCGTTTGCAATGGAATGCAAAACCATTCAAATTATTCCGGTCGGGCATGGTGCCATTTCGGCAAATTTAGTCATTGGAGAGATCGTCATGATGCATATCGATGACTCGGTATTGGACGAGAGGGGACACCCCGATCCACGCAAAATCAAAGCCATCGCAAGGCTCGGGGGCGAATTTTGGTGTCGAACTCAAGATCTTTTTCAACTGGAACGACCATAACAGGGTCGCAGTGAATGGATTATACTTCGCTTAGGAGTAGGTCGCGCCTGCCGGGTGCGACTAGGATGCCGAATTATGCGCAACCATAGTTTCCATTGCGGTAAATGCTTTACAGCACGTTCCAGGGGGCTGTCAATTGAACACGGCCCAGGGGGCCATGCTACAAGGGATTAAACGAAAATCTTTTTTTTAGGACATAGGGGCCTCTCATGAACCATTTGACACGTCGTGATTTTCAACAACAAGCCATCGGGTCTTTGTTAACATGGTCATTGCTTGAAACAATCTTTAAGCGAGACGCATTTTCTCAGGAAGTAAAGCCTATTGCTGCCAAGTGGTTGTCGGAACTCAATTCTTGGAGTTTGGACCTCAAAGGCAAGAAATTGGAGCAACTCCAATGGCAAGAGAAAGTCGAACAACTTTATGCAACCGTGGATTTACCTGACTTGCTGAGATTCCTGGACTTCGACAAGCTTGCTAAAGGAGTCAATTCGAAAGAGAGGGGTGAATTGAGTTTGAAAGCGACGCTTCCAAACGTGGAGGGGCTGCCAACCGAGTTGGTCTTTGGGCATCAGATCTTTGCCTTGAACAAGGACCGTTCTGTTGTTCCGCACGGTCACGATAATATGGCAACTGCCTTTCTTATTTTGAAGGGAGATTTTCATGGCCGGCATTACGATCGCATCGAGGATTCGAGCGACCACATGATTATCACGCCGACCATCGATCGTGACTTCGGCCCAGGCGGTTGTTCCACCGTGACAGATACCAAAGACAATGTTCACTGGTTTAAGGCCAAGACGGACATGGCGTTTATCTTTAACATTCACGTAATGAGTGTGAAGCCGGGGAAGACAGGTCGTGTCTACATAGATCCGAACGGTGAAAAAATTGCCGGTGGCCGGATCAAGGCACGCAAAATCGACCACAAGGAAGCCGATCGTCTCTACGGATAGTCGAATGGCCTCCGGCATGTGCGGGGCGGGTTCGCGTTTAGCTTGTAGCTTGGAAGCAGAACGATCCACAGGGCAAGCCTGTGGTATTCGGGTGCATCTAGCTTCCAGACCCTTTTCCGGTTAACTTACCGTGGAATCGATATCGATATCACTCCAGCGCAATACACAACATGAAATCAGAATTTAAACAATGGCTTACCTTCGTCGCACTTGGCCCCATGTGCCTGTTGTTTCCATTATTCGTTCAAGCTCAGGAGTCCTCCGCTAAGCCATTGCCGGGAGTCAGCAAGACTAAACCGGAGAAGGGACCGTACGTGCCAATCGACGGAGGAAAAGCAGGTTACATGGTTCCCTATTTCGAGTCCTTTGAACGAACCAACCTTGCGTTTGACATGATTCCTATTCCGGGCGGAGTGGTCTTAATGGGCTCGCCCTTATCTGAGTCCGGTAGAAGCGAAGACGAGGGTCCTCAGTTTACGGTGAAACTAGAGCCGTTTTGGATGGCGAAAATGGAGCTCACCTGGGGGGAATACAACACGTTCATGCGATCCTACGATGTATTCAAGAAACTATCATCGACCGGGATTCGCAAAGTTACCGACGAAAACCGCATTGATGCAATTACGGTTCCTACTCCGCTTTACGATCCCGGCAAAACGTACGAGTACGGTGACGACAAAAGCCAGCCAGCTGTAACGATGACGCAATATTCCGCGAAACAATACACAAAATGGTTAAGTGGATTGACCGGTGTTCAATATCGATTGCCCACGGAAGCAGAATGGGAATACGCGGCTCGCGCAGGCTCGAAGACTGCCTTCAGCTTTGGCGACAACTCGGACGAACTTGAGAAGTATGCCGTATTCGGTTCAACGGACGGAGCGGCCAAGGTTGGTAGCAAAGCCCCCAACGCATTCGGACTTCACGACATGCATGGAAATGTTTGGGAATGGACGATCGATCAATTTTCGCCAAAGGGTTTTGAGGGCAGAGGTGGTAAGTCGTTCTCTGGCTTGGATGCAACGAACTGGCCTACTCAGGCGGATTCAAGATGTGTGCGAGGCGGTGGTTGGCAAGACCTTGCGGAACGACTTCGCTCTGCTTCGAGAATGGGTTCGGTGGATGAAGATTGGAAAGAGGAAGATCCGAATGTTCCACTTAGTCCGTGGTGGTATACATCCGATCCAGCACGGATGGTTGGCATGCGACTGGTTCGGTCGGCGTCACCATTAAGCGACGAGTTGATGAGGAAGTTTTGGGAAATCGATGTGGACGCAATTCAGGAGGACGTCGACGCGAGATTACGAGAAGGTCGCGGTGCCATGGGCATCACGGTTCCCGAGTTGATCAAGGAATATCAGCGTAGAAAATAGAGCCATTTCCATGCATCCTCAACTTCGCGCATGGGCTCAGTTGGTTCGAGTCCCAAATACACTTACGGCCTGCGCGGACGTTCTAGCTGGCTTCACGCTCGCCGCTGGCACTTGGTGGCAGATTTCCGAGATTGCACCTGCGTTAGTATTTGTTTCCTTGGCTTCCATTTGCTTGTATTGGGCAGGCATGATATTGAACGATGCAAACGACGTGATCGCGGATAGAGTTCAAGGCCGAAATGGCCCTCTGGTACTTGGCAACATTGCGGTCGAGACAGCACGTAAAACGGGTTGGGCTTTGCTTTTAATCGGAGTTGCTTTAGCAGGCTGCTCAGCCTACCTGCTGCCATCGTCGAGTGGACCAACTCCTTATTGGATCGTAATAGCAACTGCGAGTATGTTGGCGGTAGCGATCGTCGCTTACGATAGCCCTCTCAAAGCCACGTCGATTGGACCACCGTTGATGGGCATTTGTAGGGGCCTCAATCTGCTAGTGGGCATTTCACTGGGAGCGTGTGTTGAGTGGCAAGTTGAATTGGATTGGCCAGGTATTGTCCTTGCAACGATTGGTCATGTTGGATTTGTGACCGGGATAACACTAGCGGCTAGACGAGAAGGGTTCTTGCAACAATCGTCGCGAAGGTTGATTTGGAGCTGGTCAGTTAGCTTAATGGGTGTGGCATCGATAGCCCTTTGCTCAGGGTGGACGAAGGACAGGTTTCTAAGGCTGGAACCGCATACTTGGTTTCCGATTTTGGTTGCGTTACTCGCATTACCATGGCTTCGCCGTGCCTTGGTTTCTATTCAATCACCAGGCATAGGGACGCTAGTACCAGCTATCAAGCAAGCGATCCTCAGCATCATCTTTCTGGATGCTGCGATCGCGTTGCAGTATGGAGGGAACTTGCCCGGGCTGGTTGTTTGCGGGCTTGCTATTCCCACGCTTGCTCTGAGCCGGGTATTTCGTGTGACATAGCAGCATGTGCTATCGCAATGGAAATGGGACTCTGTCCGTTGGAGGCGTAGTGGGAATGTAAAGCGCGGTCTCGTCATCGATCTTATCTACGCTATCTGGGACTTTGAAAACAAAATCCTTGTCTACAATCGTTACCGCCGTCGTAAGTTCGGTATGCTCCAAAACGGAGAGCCAATCGATTGTGTCCGGCTGGCCATCTACCCGTTTGGTTCGACGATAGTATTCAACCATATAAGGAAAATATGCCGCGGACGCAGATCGCCCAAGAGTCAGCTGAACGTCGGTCGGCAAATTGGAACCTGGTTGAGGCGGATTTAATGTTTGCATATCCAACAGCGCGTTGCCAGCCAGCTTGGGTGTATCGGTACGAAGCCTTCCGACCAACTGCCAAACATCGACTCCCTGGATTTGGCGAGTCACCGCCTTGTACCAAAAATAGCGGTGATAAAGGTTGCGAAGCAACTCCGGATGGCCTCCAACCGCAAGGTAGAAGTTCACTTCAGGGCGTTCACTTGCATGATGGATCGCATTCCCAATCGACTGCCTCACTTGATCGAGATTGACACGTTGCGGTGGCTCATCGATCCCGACCTGAGTGAACATCAGCCGTCCATCCGAGACCTGAATCTTATCCACGGTGGTTTCACCCGATGAAACTCTAGCGTTGTATCGAAATTGCCCTGTGCCGAGCCCACTGGCTTTGTACTCTCCGCTAATGATGACTTGTTGGTCGAAGGCTACACTCCGCTGATAGACCTTGCAAGCGAGTGCCGGCCCCCAAACAGCTTGATGGATAGCATTCAGAACAAGAACGTTGGGGTCTATCGTGACGACCGTGGTTGCCGAACCCAATGCACCATTTGCCGAAGTTTCTAACGATTTGTTTGAGGAGGCAGTTAGTGTAGGCAGACTGGGATTGCTGGGCTGGCTCTGCGCGCCAACCTTGGCCGCCAAAATAAGTTGAGCAGCGAAGCCAATTGAGACCAACAACCAAGTGCTGGCATTCATTCTTTCGATCTGCATGGGCAAGTTGTAAGGGTTTTATCAAAGAAACCGGTCCGAAGGTGCCGAACATACGCGGTAGTGTCCAACGGGCCGGATTGTAGGTCGATCGCAGGCGTGTTGTCCAGGTGGAAAAACGTCGGTCGCGGTGGCCTAAAGTTTAAGCCGGCTAGACCCAATAAGTTCCAGGGGGAAGAATATGAAAATGCGAAGTTACTTTAGCCTATTGGCTGCTTTGGGTTTGGGCGCTCCATGCATCCTCTCCCTTTCGATTGTTCAAGCAGGAGAGTTTGGAGTTCGGCATAACATGCCACCGGCCAATCGTCTTGCCGAACCGGGCCCGATGGTCGGTGGACCAGGTCCAGGCGTCCTAATGCCCGAAACCATTCCGGTTCCTGGATATGGCGGTGGTGCTATGATCCCAACCGTTCAAGTATTATTCAATCAGCCACAGTCGATGAAGATACTTTACGATGTGGTCGGCGATAGCACATTTACCAGTGATCCCTTAGTAGTGCCTGGCCGTTTGGAATTCGCACAAGGCGGCATATTCCGTTTGAAATTGACCGACATCCAAGGCCGCGAGGGGGTCGAACTCTATCCAACGCTCGAGGTTGGCACTGCCAGCTATCGCACCGCTGCCTACTTAGCCCACAACGCAATTGCGATTCAGTTCACCGAAGAGGATCTCGATCAAGCATTGTCGAGCAACTTTGTTACCAAAGTGATCTACCTGCCAGATCCTGAATTTCAAGGCGATGCAATTTCGGGAATCGACACGCTGGTTAGCACTCGCCTTGAGCCAGGTTTGGACCCGATTGTCGAAGCAGATCGACGCGGTTCGATCTTGGCAATCATTCGACTTGGCAACAAGGACATTGAAATGTCGAGTGGATACTCCGGTGGGTACGGTGGATACTCCGGTGGGTACGGTGGCGGGATGTTGCCACCAGGCGCCTACGTTGACGGCAACGGTACAACCTGTGGTCCTGACGGTTCGGCGATTGGGCCTGCCAACAATCCACCCAACATGGTTTCCGGTGTTTCCGCTCCACAGTATGGAATGCCGCAAACCGGCACACCCATCGGACTAGTGGGACCGCCTCACATTCCATTGGGAGCTCCTGCCGGCTTGCAAAGCTATGAGCTTCGCAACCGAACCCACATGAGCATTCCTGATCCTGTGTCTCACATGCGCGGTACAGTTCGGCAACAGCCTGGGTATAGCTATCCAACGCCACCGAGCCGGTTCCACATCAAGGAGCAGAACATCAATCCTGGTTACCCATCGGGTAGTCCTCACTTTAATAATGCGAGCCGTGCAGTAGCACCGAACCAATTCGGTGGTGCTCCACCCGCCTCGGGAGCTTATTGCCCACCCGGTCAAATTCGCTAAGGCGATCGGCAGATTGAAATCCACCCGTAGCATGGCCCCCCGGGCCGTGTACCCGTAGCGTGGCCCCCCGGGCCGTGTACCCGTAGCATGGCCCCCCGGGCCGTGTTGTCACTCGGGCCAAAGGTTCAAACTACGGTATCACAAATCTTGTCGCTCGTCTGCGGCTCAGAACAACTCAGGAATAAAGCCATGCTCAAGCGAATTTCATTTCCTACGCTTTTCATGGCTTGGCTTGCCACAATCGCTTTGTGCATATTAGCCATGTGTTTTTCGGGACAGGCTCATGCTCAATCTCTTTACAAGCCGCTACCGGATAAGAACCATGCGTTGTTGAAGGACGATTTCCCGCCAGGACAAATCGGAGCGATTCAACTCAATCGGAAACCGGAGTTGCGTGGGCTATGGCAAGCCGTCGAGATTCGCGGGCCAAAGGGGATGAGAGTCAACATGGCCGACGCGGGCCAATTTGCGACTGAATTGCCCGAACAAGCTCGAATTGCCGTCTTGATCGGTTCGGTCTATCGCATGCGCATCACGGGTATCGCGAACGAACCAGAAGTGGAACTGTTTCCAACTTTGGAAGTCATCGATCGGACCCACCCGCCATCGGAACGCGAACATCGATTCCCAATTCCGATCGAGATAGATGAAGACGACTTGGCGGACGCCGCACGAGGTGAGTTGGTCATGCGCGTAATCTACTTGGAGGACAATCAAGTCGCAGAACCGGTTGATACCGCCGGAAAGCCTCAGCGAGTGTTGGATTTGCAACCTTATCAAGATGCACTACGAGTCGCAGACCAACTCGGACGCCCTGTCGCCATCTTGAGAATTGGTTCTCGAGTTCCAAATGTTACTGAGGGACAGGATTGGGATTCCTTTCTGTATGGTTGTCCTGCATGGACGACATTGAAAGTAATACCGACCAAACAACAATTGATTGACGAGGGCAAGTGGCCCGTCACCGCCAATTCCGGATCCATTTCCGATCGACGATAACGCTCCACTTCACAAGCAATTCAATATGCACTCACCGAACCAATTGTTGCACCAAAAAGTTAAGGTCGGATCGCTCCTGCTGACAGGATTGATTTTGATAGCAACCGGATGTCAAGGCCGTCAGCTATCTTGGGTAGGCGCCCAAAGCATCACACGACCAACGGCTACTCGATCGGACATCACGGTAACACAGCAGAGCCTTTCGGAACCCTCAATGGCTTTGGCTGAACAAGCTCAACGCACGCAGGAGCCGGTGCAGTTGGCTTCTTCCAATTCACTTCTTGGACCGACGGCAACACCGGATCCAACTCAAAGAGCGATATACAATACCAGCGTTGGGCCGGTGCCATCGCAAGTTGTGCCTGCTCAATATGCGTCCACTCCGCGTTATGCACCGATCGGTCGATCGTCTGGTTCGGAAAACGTTCCGCGAATAGCCATGGCAACGCCTCCCATGGCAATGCCACCAACAGCGAGTCCACCAGCTAGCCATGTTCGTGGACCGGTTCATTCGCATGCGGATGGCAAATGCAACTGTGGCGGATCAGGGGTCTACAAGCCGGTCTTTCCTCGTCTTTCCGGCAATAGTGGCTGCCAAGGTTGTGGTTCAGCAACTTGTTCAGGAGCTTGCGGTGACGTGATGTTGGAACAAGGGTTTGCTGTACCGAGAGCAACCGATGCGCAGGAATATATTTTTGACGGGGGCGACCACGATCCAAAGGTAAGGCTGCGTGCAGACCTGAGTCAAGTTGGATTGGATGCGGAAGACACCGTGATCCAATATGAAACAGTCGATGGCAAAACAAACGTGGAGAGCGGTTGCCGTGTGGCCATTTATGCTCCAAGGTTTGCAAGTGTTCGCAAACGACAATCCACCCGCGAACGGGATCTCTCCATGCGAGCTCATGCCACGCTGCGACCAGATGGACCAGGGACGCTTCGCGATCAACTACCTCCGGTTAATGTCTCAAAACCTGTTAAGTCGTCGAACAGCGACAACGTTCGGGTAGTCGAATCCTTCCGCGATCGTAGCCGAGTCATGCCGGCAGAAATCGTCCTTCCCATGGTTACAGTCAGCGATGCCTTCAAACCCTATGAAGATTTAAGTCTGATCCGCAATGGCGATTTTAGGAAGACGGATTTGGCCAAACTTTCGAAGTCGACAGCGGCCGCCCGAACATGGACCAATGTGGATGAATTGCACGTGATCATTGATGGCAAGGAAGCGATCGATATATCGGGAGCACAAAAGGCGGCTGACGTTACTATTTACGAGCACAAGGGCGCTCGCATTCGCCTTTGCAAGGTTGCATCCGACCAGATGGCCAACCCCGGTGATGTTATTTCGTTCACGATTCGATTTGACAATGTTGGCGAACAACCTCTCAAGAGCTTGGTCGTAACCGATTCACTCGCTCCTAGATTGGAATACGTTGAAAAAAGTCAGCAAGCGAGTGTGGCCGCAAACTTTTCGATCGCCCCTAATACTGTTGGTTCATCGGTCTTGCGATGGGAGCTAGAGAAGGGACTCAAGCCGGGAGATGGCGGTTTGGTGCGATTCTCTTGCAAGGTGCGATAAGGCGCTCGTACGACTTCGTAGTCGCACCCGGCAGGTGCGACCTACCGTAGGTCACTCTTGCCGAGAGTGACTTTGTTGGTAATGATGCGGCTTCATGCCGAGTTGCTGACATTACTGTTTTTGTTGCGCAAACTAGCTATATTGCTAGCATGAATACAAAACCACCCATCCTCGACACAACTGCTTTGGAGCGACCTTCGCCGAAGCTTCTCACTTACTATTTACTCACTGGGATGCTAACGGGACCTGGTCTCGTTATCGCCATCCCTGCATTGGTCATTCGATACAATACATTACGCTATCGTTTCGAAGAAACCGGAATGCGCATGCAGCTTGGACTCTTCTTTCGAAAGGAAGTCGTGGTTGCGTTCCGGAGAATTCAAGACATTCACGTAAGCCGAAATCTTATCCAGCGATGGCTAGGTATTGCAAGTGTGAGCGTCCAGACTGCATCGGGAAATGCGATGCCTGAAATCGTTCTCGAGGGAATCACCGATCCCGATTCGGTGCGAGATTGGTTGTATGAGCGGATGCGTGGTGCAAAGGGCTATGCTACCGCAATGCCACTTGCGAGCGCTGATGAGGATCCAGCGTTGCCACCCAAGCTAAATGCAAACGAGGGTGAAGCAACCGAATTATTGCGAGGCATCCGTGACAACTTAGCTCAGCTCGTCGAAAAAAACTCTCGCAATTCGGGTTCCTCATCATGAAAGAAAAAGGGTTGGTTCATGAGGCATGCAAGTGGTGTTACCAAGGAGTTTGGGGAGTGCTCACAGGGTATTTTTGCTTGCCAGAGGGGCCACCTACTTTGCCGTCTATGGAGGGTGAAAAGGTCGAATACATGCGGCCGTCCGTTGCCTTCTTGAACTACCGCAAATTCTTTTTTTGGTTCGGACTTTTCGCGGTCGATATTATCCTCTTTGTCTTGTGGGGGTTGTATGCATTTTGGTGGCCATTAGGCGGGGTCCTGACGGCCCCACTTTGGCTCTTTGTCATTGTTGCGCCGGACATCGTCGCCTACATTGCTATCCACTTGCGATATGACACAACGTGGTATGTGCTGACCGATCGCAGCATGCGGATTCGGAGAGGCATTTGGAGCATCTACGAGACGACCATTACTTTTGAAAACATTCAAAATGTTCACATTGCCCAGGGGCCAGTTCAACGCTGGTTCGGGTTTGCCAATCTGATGGTAATGACCGCCGGAGGGGGCGGAATGGGACACGAGGGGCAAGCCATGGGCTCTCACGTTGGACTCATGGAAGGGCTAGAAAACGCCGCAGAATTGCGAGAACGCATCTTAGCTCGCAGCCAGCTGAATTCAGGACTCGGCGATGAACGCGGTTCGGACCATACAGGATCGTCGACAATCGTCTCCAAATCTCTAAACTATATTGGCGATAACCCACAACACATTCAGTTGCTCAGAGAGATCCACGAACTGACAGGCCATTTGGCGACTCGCAGGTAGGTCGCACCTGCCGGGTGCGACTATGACGTCACATTGGTTGCTGCAAACGTCATTACTTCCGCTCCAGCGTAGGTCGCACCTGCCGGGTGCGACTGTGATGGCGATGAAAGACAAGATTTACTGGGATAGGCCGACAATGCAAAATTCGCAAGAAAACGAGAAGCATCATGAGCGCCGTAGCCCTGTCGACAATACGGTAACTTGGTCCGGTGAATGGGCCACGACTGAGCAAGTTGCCATTGCAGTCCAACGCGGAAACAGTGCCTTTGAGAGTTGGTCCAAAACAACGCTTGAAAAACGCATCGAGCATGTCCAAAAGTATGCCAGCTTCTTGCAAACCAATCTTCTCGCAATTGCGAGAACCATCACGCTCGAATCAGGTAAACCTCTATGGGAAAGCGAGCTCGAGGTCCAATCTGCAATCGCCAAAGTAGACAACGCCATCGACGCTATACGCAAGCGTAGGTGGACGACCAACGAGGGGACTGGGGCGTCCCATACTGCCATTCGATTCAAGCCGCTTGGGATGATGGTCGTGCTAGGGCCATACAATTTGCCGTTGCATCTTCCGGGAGCTCACGTTGTGCCTGCTCTCTTGGCTGGCAATACCATCCTGCTCAAGCCGAGCGAAAAAGCGCCGGCCGTGGGGGAGTGGATGGCCCGCGCTTGGCAATCGACAGATCTGCCTAGAGGCGTCGTAGAGTGCATGCATGGCGCGGTCGATCAAGCGAAATGGGCCGTGGGATCGGCTGAGACAGCCGGAGTGTTGTTCACTGGGTCTTACATTGCAGGTAAACAACTCCATCAACAGCTTGCCGGCAGACCTGAATGCTTACTGGCCCTCGAAATGGGTGGCAACAACCCGCTCATCGTAGATCGAATCAACAGTCGACCCGCGGCCATCGCTAATATCATTCAGTCAGCGTACCTCACGAGTGGCCAACGCTGTACTTGTGCCCGACGATTGATCGTTGTGAATCACGCCGATAATATAGGATTCGTCGAGGAGCTAAGCCAATCGATAGCAAACATTCACGTTGGAAATCCGCTATCCGAGCGTCAACCCTTCATGGGGACCCTTGTCTCGAGGCAAGCGGCTACGAGCATACTCGTGGCTCAACAAGAGCTGAGATCCAATGGCGCAACAGTTCTTAATCAAGCGAAGGTTATCGACGACTGGGGTGCTATGTTGACGCCAGCTCTGGTCATGATCGAAGATTCACCCGCGAGCGATGAAGAACATTTCGGTCCTTTGGTTACCGTCTGCATAGTGGACGACCTAGAGGAAGCGATCGAAGTTGCCAATCGAACGAAGTATGGATTGGCAGCGGGCCTTTTGAGCGACGACCCGTCAGCGTTTCACCATTTTGTGCATCGCGTTCACGCAGGCATAGTCAACTGGAATTCGCCAACAACCGGGGCGAGTGGGAAACTGCCCTTCGGCGGAATCGGGGCAAGCGGTAACCATCGCCCTAGTGGCTATTTTGCAGCAGACTATTGCAGCGATCCGGTTGCTTCGATTGAGAATCCTGAGCTTAATCCGCCTAGCAATTTGCCACCAGGTTTACAAGAATTGTTTTCGAGATGATGGCGCATAACATTGAAATCAACATCGATGGAATGATTGGCCCAACACATCATTTTGGTGGCTTAGGTGTGGGGAATTTAGCGAGTCTTGCCAGCCGAAATCAGGTCTCAAGCCCGTTGAAAGCTGCTATGGAAGGGCTTGCAAAAATGGAGGTATTGGCCGGAATGGGTGTCGAGCAGTACTACCTCCCGCCACTTGAACGCCCCAATTGGCGATGGCTCGCATCCATTGGATTTCCTGGTGACCACCGCGATGCTTTGCGGCGATGTTTCGATGAAGAACCAAGCCTTTTGTCGGCCGCATATAGCTCCGCCTTTATGTGGACAGCCAACGCTGCTACAGTAGCTCCATCCAGTGACACCCTCGATGGAAATTTGCATCTGGTACCTGCTAATCTTTGCAGTAGTTTACACCGAGGCCAAGAGGCTGTGGAACGACGTGATCAATTGCGAAAAATGTTCTACCCAATCCCTAACGCCCAAGTGCACGACCCACTTCCCTCGGTTTGTGCGTTGCGCGATGAAGGAGCGGCCAACCATATGCGACTATGCAATCTTGACGGCCAAGAAGCAATCCATGTGTTCATTTATGCGGCTTCGAATGATGCGCGCTCATCTAAGTTTTTGGCTCGACAGACGGAACAAGCGGCGCGAAGAGTCGCGGGTTGTTTGCGACTCCGGTCGGAGGATTGTGTTTTCGTCGAGCAATCGGCTCACGCGATCGATGCTGGGGTATTTCATAACGACGTCATCGCAATGAGCAACGGAAGCTTGATGATCTACCACCAACAGTCATTTGAGAATAGTGAATCCATTGTTGGCGAGATTTGCAGGAAGTTCACTGCAAAAACCAATACACTGCCCAACTGTGTTTTTGTTTCCGAAAAGGAGGTTCCGCTCGACGAGGCAGTGAGAACCTACCTCTTTAACAGCCAGCTACTTTCGATTGGTCCGCACGACACTGAGGCCATGGAATTGATCAGCCCCTCGCAATGCTTCGACTCACCCGCAGTGTCGGGATTGATTCAACGATGGGTGAGTGACGATAACAATCCTATTCGTCGAGTTCGCTATTTATCTTTGGATCAAAGTATGAGAAATGGCGGCGGCCCAGCTTGTCTCCGATTGCGCGCGATGCTGAATCGCGAGCAACTATCGAACCTTGGAATCCGATTTAAGGCGAATGAAAATCGAATCTCTAGACTCCGTAGCGAAGTGACAAGATGCTATCCAGACTCCATCGCGTTGGGCGATCTTGCTCGTTTGGATTTTGCGGAGCATGCACTTTCTACCGCAAAAAGAATTGCTGCATTGAGTTAACGCGAGCGGCGGGAGTTGGTTTACCGTAGCTTGGGCTCCTGGCCCGAGTTTCGCACGGCCCAGGGGGCCATGCTACAAGCCGGTGGGATTCAAAAATATCGCAGGCTTTCCTGCCGGTCGCACGCCAAGTCCCCTTGAATCGCGTAAGTCATTGCCTGAAATTAGGTTAGGCATGCAGGTCCAGGCCCGAGATAGCTCTTGATAAGGCGAACGGCAGGAGTAGGTTTACCGTAGCTTGGGCTCCTGGCCCGAGTTTCGCACGGCCCCGGGGGCCATGCTACGGGTAGATTTCAGTCTGCCGCTCGACTAAGTATAGTTTGCAACATGAAAGGCTCCCGATGGAATAAGTCCCCTGGTCCCCCTAGCAGCTCCTTTTGGGCTTGTGAATCCCTCGTTTCTTTAGGATACTATCGCCTCGAAATATTTAGAAATTGGGTTGAGCCACACCTTGCAGCGTAGCGAGTTGAAACGGCCGCGGGACACCGTGAGCCGTTTGTTTTTTGATGCGACAACGTTGCGTCAAGCGGACTCGGCCAAGCGACATGCGTTTTCACAGGCGCAATGACTCGCAATCACCTTTTGCTTCGAGCGATTGCTCGGAAATGAGAAAGACAGTATGGGACGTTATACAGGCCCTAAGGCCAGAGTAAATCGACGCTTCGGAGCATTGCTATACGAAAGTGCCGGCGCGGTTCGCGCTTACGAAAAGCGAAGCGAGCAGCCGCCAGGGATGCACCCAAAGGGGCGCCGTACCAGCAATTACGGAACCGCTTTATCTGAGAAGCAAAAGATCAAGTACTACTACGGTCTTGGCGAACGTCAGTTGCGTCGCTACTTCGATGACGCGGTTCGAAAGAAAGGTAATACCGGCGAGACGTTGTTGCTCATGTGCGAGCGACGACTCGACAATATCGTTCGCCGCATCGGTCTTGCTAAAACACGCCCACAGGCTCGCCAGGGTGTTGCTCACGGACACTTCAAAGTGAACGGCGTCAAAGTATCCAGCCCTTCGTACGTCCTTCGTCCAGGCGATGTGATCGAAATCCGAAACAACGAAGCGGTTCGTAATCTCTATCGAGGAATCATTGCGAATAGTTCACCGATCCCGTTGGATTGGGTAACTTTCGACAGTGAAGGTCTTAAGGCTACGATTCAAGGCAATCCTGGACCAAGCGATATTTCGCTTCCAGTGAACGCTAACATCGTGGTCGAATTCATGTCCCGATAGTTTTTCTCTGTTGTTGACCAACTCATGCATTCTTCTGTTGTCGTTTTGGGCGGTGGACCTGGTGGTTATGCGGCAGCTTTTTTGGCTGCCGACGAAGGCCTCGAGGTGATTCTGGTCGAATCGGAATCCAAACTCGGCGGAACTTGTTTGTTGCGAGGATGTATTCCATCCAAGGCGCTGCTGCATGTTGCCAAAGTGCTCGGTGAAGTGCATGAGATGAGCGAAGACTGGGGCGTCGAATTTGGCGCTCCCAAAATCGATGTCAACAAGGTTCGAGCCCGGAAAGAAAAGGTTATCGATACGCTTACAGGCGGTCTGACTCAACTAGCCAAACGACGTAATGTCAAAATCATTAAAGCTCGCGGCAAGTTTGAGAACTCCACTACATTGTTGCTCGAAGGTGATGATGCATCCATTCCCGAAGGGGGAAAGATTACGTTTGACTTCTGCGTGGTTGCGACCGGCAGCGTGCCCTCGATGCCGCCCTCTTTTGATATCGGCTCGAGTCGAGTAATGGACTCGACCGGCGCACTGGCGCTGGTGGACATCCCGGAGAAGTTATTGGTTATCGGTGGCGGTTACATTGGACTTGAAATGGGTACTGTTTATGCCCATCTGGGATCGAAAGTTTCGGTTGTTGAATGGACCGATGGCTTGCTCCCTGGCGCCGATCGGGATCTGGTCAAGCCGCTTCATAATCGTCTGAAAAAACTACTGGAAGATCGAATCTACTTGAACACCAAAGTTGGATCTTTGGCAGAAATCGACGACCAGGTCGAAGTCACTTTCGAAGGTCCTGGTAAATTCGGTCATGAGAGATTTGATCGCGTCTTGGTCAGCGTTGGTAGACGGCCTGTAAGTCAAGGGCTTGGCTTGGAGAATACCAACGTTCAAATCAACTCGCGGGGCTTCATCGTTTGCGACAAGCAGCAGCGAACGAACGATCCTCATATTTTTGCAATTGGCGACGTTGCCGGCGACCCAATGCTCGCGCACAAAGCCAGCCATGAGGCGAAGGTTGCAATCGAAGTTATCCTTGGCAAACCAGCCATCTTTGACAAGGCCGCAATCCCTGCGGTGGTCTTCACCGACCCTGAGATAGCATGGGCAGGCTTGACAGATGATCAAGCGAAACGCGAAGGTCGAAAGGTCGATATTGAAGTCTACCCATGGGCCGCAAGTGGACGCGCCCAAGCGATCGGTCGAACAGACGGCTTTACTAAGTGGCTTGTCGATCCCGAGACGCATCGAGTACTAGGTTGTGGCATAGTGGGCACCGGTGCTGGCGAATTGATTGCGGAGGCGGTGTTGGCAATTGAAATGGGTTGCGAGGTTCGCGACTTAACGGAATCCATTCACCCGCATCCGACTCTTAGCGAAACGCTAATGAACGCGGGCGAAGTCCATTTCGGTACAGCGACCGAAATCTACAAACCGAAGCGCCATGGGTAGCATGTTTAACCGGCGCAGCCGAGTACGACTCAGAACTATCCGCTATCCCAGTTCCGGTCGCAAACTTGCTATCGAGTAACCAACCGCTGTCGCGGCTTAAACCAGTCGCAGCACGGTTGTCGAATCGGTAAAATCTGTTATACTTTTGCCTTGCAAAAACAGCGAAAAAACCCTGTAAAAACCCTGTAAAAACCTTGCAAAAACGCTGATAAAACGCGACTTTGCAAAAAGGGTTTTTGATGCAGTTCGATTCTCTTTTCCGAAATGACGTCTCCTGTGTCGAATCTCCCACCTGCTGATGATTTTGATGCCAACGATCCGGCTTCGCTGCCATCGAATTCTGGCGGCGACGGGGGCAATGAAGGCGAGAGGATAATCGAGGAATCGATCGAGAACGAATTGCGAAATAGCTACCTGACCTACGCCATGAGCGTCATCGTCAGCCGAGCTCTTCCGGACGTTCGCGACGGGCTCAAGCCGAGTCAACGACGCATTCTGGTCGCCATGCATGACTTAAACCTCACGCCAGGTGCAGCACGCGTCAAGTGCGCCAAGATTGCCGGCGATACGTCGGGTAATTACCACCCACACGGTGAAGCCATCATCTATCCGACTTTGGTCCGCATGGCTCAGGAATGGAACATGCGGCACATGCTGATCGACAAGCAAGGGAACTTCGGCTCAATCGCCGGTTTGCCGGCCGCTGCGATGCGATACACCGAAGCTCGTTTGGCAGCCCCAGCCGCAATGATGTTAGATGACATTCGACTGGACACTGTGGACTTTATTCCGACCTACGACGAACGCCGTACCGAGCCCGTCGTCCTTCCATCGAAGTTCCCGAACTTGCTCGTCAACGGCGCTACCGGAATCGCCGTCGGCATGGCTACTAGCTTACCACCGCACAATCTACGCGAAGTCTGTGCCGCGTTGATTAGGGTGATTGAAGATCCAGAGGTCTCGATCGCAGAAATCTGCCAAATCATCCCTGGCCCCGACTTCCCAACTGGCGGCATCATCTGCGGACGATACGCCATTCGACAAGGCTACAACACCGGCCGCTCAACCATCGTAATGCGAGCTCGCGTCGACGTCGAAGAAGGCAAGAAAGCCCGATTGATCGTTCGCGAAATTCCTTATCAGCAGTTTCGCGATCGCGTGATCGAGCGAATCGCCGACCTTGTGCGAAGCGAGCGCATCAAAGGCATCTCCGCAATTCGCGATGAAAGCGATCTCAAAGAGCCCGTTCGAATCGTTATCGAAATCAAACAGAACTCCGATCCACACGTTGTTCTCAATCAACTCTATCAGTTCTCGTCGCTGCAAGAGTCCTTCTCCATCAACATGTTGGCGCTCGTCGATGGCAAGCCACGAGAACTGAGTATCAAGGAATTGCTTCAAGAATTTATTCGCCACAGGTTCACGGTCATTCGTAGGCGAACTCAGTTTCTCTTGGCATCGGCTCGAAAACGCAAACACGTAGTCGAGGGCCTTCTGTTAGCGCTGGCCAACATCGACGAAATCATCATGCTTATTCGCAAGAGTCGGACACAAGCCGAAGCGAAAGAAAAGCTGATGGGGGTCGAATGCCCAGCCGCCATGATGGAACGAGCCCTCGGCGACCGAGGCTTCAATGACTTCCAATTGGAACGTGGCAAAGCCGAGGTATATCGCTTGACCAGCGTTCAAACGGATGCCATCCTCCGAATGACCCTTGGGCAATTGGCTGGTCTGGAACAAGAGCGACTCACCGACGAACATGCCTCCATCCTCACCGAGATCGAAAAGTTCCGTGTGATCTTGAGCGACCCAGCCAACATCTACGCCATCATCAAAGCCGACCTGGAAGAAATCTCTCGCAAGTTTGGAAACGATCGCCGTACCGTGATCGATGAAGAGGAGTTGGGAAACTACAACATGGAGGACTTGATCACCGAGGAAACGATGGTGGTCACGATTTCGCATCAAGGCTACATCAAGCGTATCCCAGCAACGACTTACCGCGCTCAAAAACGGGGTGGCAAGGGCATCGCAGGCCTTCGGGCCGAAGAGGAGGACCCAGTCGAGCATCTCTTCATCGCCAGTACGCACGCGCACTTGTTGTTCTTCACCAATCAAGGCAAAGTTTATTGGCAAAAGGTTTGGGAGATTCCACAAATGAGCCGCGAAAGTCGCGGACGTGCATTGGTCAATCTATTGAACTTGACCCCCGAAGAAAAGATCCGCGACTGCGTCTCCGTTCGAGATTTCAATCTGCCTGGGCACTTCCTCATGATGGCAACCAAGAAGGGCGTCATTAAGAAGACCGAACTCGAAGCCTACAGCCGTCCCAAAAAGGGCGGTATCATCGCGATCAAACTGCGGGAAGACGACGAGTTGGTTGATGTCGTGGTCGCAAAGCCTAACGATCAGATTGTATTGGCAACCGCCAACGGCATGGCCATCCGATTTGCAGAGAGCAACGCTCGTTCGATGGGCCGTAACACGTCGGGCGTAAAAGGTATTTCCCTGAAGAAGGGGGACGAATTGGTTGGGATGGTAGTGGCCGATCCAACTGCGACCTTGCTCACCGTCTGCGAACTGGGTTATGGAAAGCGAACAACCTTTGGACCAGGCGATGAAATGTCTGGAAAGGAAGTCGTCGCAGTAGACGATGAAAACTCCGAAGATCCAACCATTGAAGAAGATGTTCCCGAAGAGCCAGAAAACGAAGCAGAAGACCTCAACTCGGCCAACCGTTATCGCACCCAACGACGAGGTGGAAAGGGCGTCATCGACATCAAGACGACCAAGCGAAACGGTCGCGTAGTTGGCATCGTTCCAGTCAGCGACTCGGACGAATTGATGATGATGACGGTTCGCGGCAAGATTCAACGTGTTGCAGCCAAGGACATCAGCGTCATCGGGCGAAATACACAAGGCGTTCGCATCATGAGCTTGGACGAGGGAGACACGCTCACCGCTATTGTTCGGGTTCCTCCTGAAGATATTTCGGAATTGGAAGCGGCGAAGCCGACGCCAGTTACCAACGATTTTACTTCAACGAGTATGCCGACGGATTCGGTAACAGACGACAGTCCATCGGATTCCCCGGACTCGGATGACGCCTCCGCAGAAGATGAAGGTCAGAGCTGAACGAGAATGACTCCTTGACTAATCCGAATCCAGATTCGTTGCTGATTTTGGTCTGCACCTACAATGAACGCGGTAATTTACCGACATTGTTTGAGGAGATCGAAGCAGTCCTTCCGAATGCCAGAATTCTAGTGGTCGATGACAATTCACCTGATGGCACCAGCGATTGGGTAGAACAGCGGATACGTGTCAAACCGTCGATATCACTGATCCGCCGTAGCGGCAAACTTGGACTAGGAACGGCCATTCGAGCGGGTATGCAGTTCGCCATTGAAAATGGTTTCGAATGGTTACTGAATTTGGACGCGGACCTCAGTCATAGTCCAAGTTCGATCCCGGAATTGCTTGCTCAGCGAGATTGCTCGGACGTTATTGTCGGGTCGCGTTACGTTGAGGGCGGAGGTATGGAGGGTTGTTCCTGGAAGCGTGTGTTCGTCAGCAAGTGCGCGAATGCATATGCGAGGTGGATCATCGGCTGGTCGGTTCAAGATTGCAGCAGCGCTTTTCGGCTATATCGCGTGAGCAGTTTAAGAGTTTTGAAACTCAATGAGATTCGAGGAGCAGGTTATGGTTTCTTGGAGGAGGTGCTCTGGCATTTAATCAATCAGGGGGCGCGGCTAAGCGAGGTTGGCATTGTCTATACAGAGCGACGAGAAGGAAAATCGAAGATCTCGATCAAAGAAGCCCTCTCAACAATCAACTCGATCCATCGCGTTGCCAAATTAGGCCGAAGGCAAGTGTAGAACAGTTGTCCCAACTGTTCCGGTGATGCGTTTCTATTTCCGTTTTCTCGGCGTCATCGATGTGTTGGAACGAGTGGGCGTGAGGCAACAGCAATTGTGTTCCAGCAACGCGTATTCAATGTCTCATCCTTTTTGAACCACGGAATACTCGGAATACACGGAAGGGAAAATCAAACAAACATTTAGCAACACGTATTCGATGTCTAAAAGAAAAGGACGAGGCGCTATGAATCCGCTCTCATTGCGGTTTGTTTTTTCCGTGTCTTCCGTGTCTTCCGTGGTTTCCTGTTTTTGTAGCTAATGTGTTCCAATTGGCTGGATTATGTTACCCATGAATCGATCTTCGATTTTGTGAGGAGCCGATACTCATTTGAAATCGTTAATGATTACATCAAATGCTTGTCGAGCGAAATCATAGGCCGCCGATGCGGCGTCTAACTCCGTTGCCCGGATTTGTCCCTTCTTTTTGGACCAGCATTGATCGACCGCTTTTCGACACCAATTCGCACTTGCCAGGGATGCTCGAATGGGCTCGTCGGCCACCTCCACGAAAATGGGATTGCTGTGCATGGATGGGAATATACGAGTTGCTACCCAGCTTGATTTGTCCAGTTTGATGTCCCATTGCAAATCCCTAAATTCGCCATCCGCCAAGAGCTCCTTGGTGGCGACAACTTCGCCATTCACGATCAATTCTACTGGCACAGTGCGTGTTTCTCCGAGCCTCGCTCGTTCGATGTGCCAATACGGTTTTTCATCAAGTCTTTTTCCTTTGATTTGCCTCGCTTGTTCACTGGCGGTTTCGGCTAAATGAGCTGCGACCCGAGTTTGCACTTTGACACTTTGGGCGGATTTCAAATCAAGTTGGCTCACTTCGCCGCCATTGCCACTCGTGCCCATTGCTACGCCATTGATACTAAAGTGTGACAAGTGACTTAGACCATCGCCGACGTAGCTCCGCCCATCCCTTAGTCCTGCTACCCAGTCCTCGTAGGTGAATTCGGGGGTCTTGGGCAATTCGACATAAACACGCCCAAGCCCGACTCGTTCACCATAGATGCATGGGTAATCGGTCTCGCCACTGATGCGAGTTCGATACCCGCAATTGAGGGTGTGATACCAGATGTTCAATTCCCAAACCGCTGGCGTATCCACTGTGCTGATGAAGTCGCAGGCGTCATGTGTGACCGCGACAATAAACTCGTTTGCGCCGATGCCGTCAAATGGCGGCATTTCCAAGTCAGGCAAGCGATCGGCCGCGCGCCCCACGCTATCCTTAGCGCCACCGCCCCATTGTTGTGGCGTTAGTCCCCGTTTGCCGTTTGGTAAGTAGTCGGGCAGTCCTAATCCCCAGCCACTATGGCTATATCCGACAACTCCCCCTTGGCTCTTTCCCCACTTCAAAACTGGCAAGGTCCATGATGGCCAGTCTTCAATGGATGCTGTGTTGGGATAATCGTCCTCTTTGAGATTCAGCAAGCATAGATGCCCCGCGTGCGATGATGGAAATCCACTTACCTCCACGTCATATCGCATTAACGTTTTGTTTTTGGAAAGGGAGGAGGTTTGGCCGTCGAAGAACTGTTTCTGGTGATACCAGCATGGTCCCCAACTGAGGACACAACCGACGTTGAGGTCTTCGCCCAAGATGTGTCGAAACATGTCGGCTGGTGTGACCCCTTCGGTTGGATTCTCATAATGGGCACAACCCGCAGCATGCACATGATGGTCGCCGGATATCCAACCGAGTTCCGCCATATGAACCCATCGTTTGAGTCGAACCGCTATGGGCGAGGGCGCATCCTTACCATCGACTGCGTATTCGATTTGCAGCGGAACATATTCTGGGCCCCTAGACGCGTTGATCGTGTATCTGCCTCGAGGCAAACGAATCGATTCCCCGTCAGCCCTGTAAACCTGACTATGAAAGAACATGTCCGGCGCCAATCTTCGCGATTGATTCGGGTAAACGCGACCTAGCTCGTCTTTGACTACCATCCAGCATGTGGTCGGCGTGCCGTCCCAATCTAGAACTGATAGCCCAATGTCATACGAAGATCCGCAGTCAAAAAGAATTGGTAACTCATTCCTGAAACCTAAATCCTGAGTTCCCTGACCAACGTCGAATGCGAGTGTCGCCTCGCGTTTGCCGGCGTCGCGGCTATACAACTGAATCAGACGATATTCCAACGCGACGCCGGACAAAGTCGGAAGCAAGGGTGGGCTATTTAAACTGGCGATGTCCAACCATCGCCGCTCAGACTCCGCAGGTGTGATCGCAAGCTGGGGCCGAGCGCTTGAACTGCTCTTTTTGACCATCGGTAGCGCTTGTGGACTGGAGCATCGAAGAGTTGCAGTTACCCCTGCTTGATTGGCTACTTTGACGAGAAAGGTCTGCCACCCAGATTCGACCAACTGGGCGGGCGCTGGACCACGCACCACATGGACACGACTTTCCGCGCTGATCTCAACGGCAGCCAGACACAGCGGGTCCAGCATCGCCTGTATTTCCCTGGCTACAGAATCGTCGCTGTTGCTCTGCTCAAACTCCTTTAGCTTGGCTAAAACCGTTGGCGATAGAGGCGCACCGGCGACTGTCAATGCATCGGACAGTCTGGCCACCGAAGCTTGCAAAGGTTGCCGCGAAACTTTGTCGACGATGGGCCAATCCGCCGCAGCGATCTCAACTGCAGGGCAAAGAACAAACAAAGCACAAAGCAAAGAAATGATTACTCTCATGATATGTCCTCGAGTGAAGAGGCGGGATGGGCGGTGCGCAGTGAAGGTATTCTAGCAGATTTGCGGCTTTCGAGAATCACAACGCCGCGTGGGGCAGAGTCGCATCCGGCAGATGCGACCTACCGTAGGTCGCACCTGCCGGGTGCGACTGTGCATTGTCTTGACAATGCCGACGAATGGATGTGGTAAATTAGTGATTAAACTAACATCGGGGTTACGCTCAACAGTTTGGTATTGGTATTCGATATGAAAAGTGAACCAAAGATCGAACCTTCTGGCCGCTCGCTGAAACCGATGTGGTCACCATTTCGCAATTTGGCGATTGGATTGGTGGTCGGACTTGTTGCTGCGATCATCGCCGCCTACCGCTCGAATGACTTGAAAGATGGCGGCACGCTCATGGCAATTCCCGTTGGAATTGGTGCTTGGTTTGTGAGTGATCTCGTCCGTTGGCGAGGGAGGTTCCCGATGCGGTTATTGCTAATGGTACCGATCTTCGTGGCATTGTTCTGTACCGTCTCGCTTCGGTTCTTGCAAAAAGCGAATCAACGTCGAGTCGCTTGGACTGCGTTTGTCGAATCAGGCGGCTCGTTAAGAATGTTCCC
>JANLRK010000414.1:0-4799 GCA_031361585.1 Pirellula sp.
CTCGGATCTCTGTTTTTCCGACCCTGGGGTTATAATTAAAAGTCTCTAAAAGCTCATAACAAGAGGGTCGAGATTTCAGTAACGGATGGGATTACGTCGGTATTTGCAGGAATTCACCCCTTAGTCGAAAAAAGCACATAACCCGGAGGTAGGCATTTCAAATCCGTCTCGTGAGGTTTGACGAGTGGTAGCGAACGGATTCCGGTGGGTTTTTGGAAAGTGAGATTAAGGAGCGCATTCGCGGCGTTAGCTGGCGAAATGCCAGCTGAATCGACGACTGTGGAGAAGCAACGATGTTTACCTGTATTGGGCAACGCTGTTGAAACGGTCTAATTCTCAATCGTGGATCAAACTGTGGAAGACGCTCGGTTCAAACTCGGATATGTCCACATGTGGATGCGAAGATTGCGGCTAGGCAAGAGGTTGCGGCTAGCTAGGCCGATAGTCCGATCTTGCAGGAGTACGCCACTTTCAAATCTGTCTCGTGAGGTTTGACGAGTGGTAGCGAACGAAATCAAGTGGGATTCGGGAAAGTGAGATTAAGGAGCGCATTCGCGGCGTTATTTGGCGAAATGCTCGATGAATCGACGATTGTGGAAGGAGCAACGCTGTTTACCTGGATGGGACAACGCTGTGGATGCGGCAGCAGCACAATTGGTGGAATCTGAGCGAGAAAAAAATAGTATTTCGGATAGTTTGCGGATTTTTCAGAAAAACACTCTTTTCTGTGAGCGGTAGCGGGCGCCGATTTCGTTTTTATATGCAGAGTCAATGCAATCGCAGCGACGGGCCTGCTCACTGCGTATTTCGTCCCTATCTTCCTTGCAGGCAATTGGAACAAAAACATCATGGAATTAAACGCCTTTAACTTCCAAGCAATCGCAGTCGTGAAGACTGGCAAGATCCCAACGCGCCGAGTATTGATGCTGGGACTCATGGTCGGGTTAGCCGTCTTATCCACTGCCTCGATGAATATTAGAACGGCACACGCGAATAAACCTGCTCCGCCCCCAGCGCCATCACCTGTTAAATATAAACTTTCAATCGTACTTACGCAAAATTCTGTTGTAGAGGACATGAATAATTTCGGAGAATTGGCAGGTTGGAGCGATGACTCTTCTTCTGGCAGATTAACTGCCAATGTCATTTTGAACAATCAAGTCATACAACTTGGGTCGTTATTTACACCGCCTGCGGGTTGGTACTTTCGTCGATCTCTCGGAATTAACGACGAAGGATCAATCGTCGGAACACTTGGGCAGAATACTCCAGATCCAGTTCCTGTATACCTCGGCTTTGTAATTCATCCGGAAGACTGGCCGTCGGCCTCGAACAACTTCATTGGCACATATGGAATTCTACCGCACGACAATTTTCATCATGTGTTTCCGAAAGACATTAACGACGGCAGACTTGTAGTTGCAAGCTATCAGTCGAGTGATCTGTCGACATCGGGATTGGTCACCTATGACTCCTCCAATTCCAGTCCATCACTTTTGGAAGTAATTCCTGATTCGGACTTCGATACCCGCGTTAAACTAAATAATCCCATGAATTCGCGTCCAGCACAGTTTACGGCCGGAAAGAACGCATTGGGCCTTTCGATCCGCCACACATTCGGAACAGCCTCTTCGGAAGTATTCAATCTTCCGACGCCTTTTTCGCTGAACGATTTCGGTACTTTCTGCGGCGGGGTTGACGTTTTAAACAGAAAGGGACAGCCGACCGGAAAAATGATGGCATATCGTAAAGACGTCTTGGGTTATCAGCAATTTCCCGCAACCAACAACTTCGCTTCGGCCATCAATAGTAATGGAGATATGGCAATACCGAGCACACTGCTTGGTGTATCCTGCCAGCTTTACTCTGAGGGAAGGGGAGTCTTGACGATCAATGACCTATTGGTTGGGATTTCATCCGAGATCCAGTTGTTCAAAGCAAGCCGCGTTGGGGGCAGTGCAAGCGGTGGGCTCTTTATCACGGAACGCGGATCCCTGAACGCAGCCATGCCAAGTTTTCCAGCCCTTGGCGGTTATTTTACCACTTCAACAGGGATTAATTACGCTTTCATCCTGACGCCGGTCGCTCCGTAGATGCGCGACCAGTTGATGAGAGGTTGTCGTGGCGATCGATAAACAAGGCGAAGCGCGTAGCAGTGGAGGATCGCAACGTGAAATCTTGGTTTCGAAAGAGGTTGAAAGCCGTATGTCTGACGTGACTCAAGTTTTGGCAGAGATCGAATCGGGTGACCCAACAGCACCCGAAAAGCTCCTGCCTCTGGTTTACGAAGAGTTGCGAAAACGTGCGGCAATTCAGATGGCACAGCAGGGGGATGGTCAGACATTGCAAGCTACCGCACTCGTGCACGAAGCATATGTTCGAATGGTAGGCAATCTGTTACCAACAAACTCAATTTTCAGGTCAACATCAGACGGTGAAAACGCCGGTCGGACTCAATCTGTTTCCGGTGACGCCGAACTGGGAGACGAACTGCATCCTCGCTCATGGCGTAGCCGACAGCATTTTTTCTGTGCGGCGGCACAAGCGATGAAACAAATTCTTGTGGACAACGCGAAGCGAAAACAGGCTGAGAAGCATGGCGGGGATAGAAGGCGAAAACAGTTGGTCGACCTTGCATCGCCCGAGACGATGTCGCCAAGCGATTTGTTGGACCTTGACGAAGCCCTTAAGCGACTTGCGCACGCCTATCCGCGGCATGCAAAACTGGTTGAGTTACTGTTTTTTGCGGGCGTCACGCAAGAACAAGCGGCCGATTGTCTTGGGATCTCCGTCGCCACTGCGCGGCGTCACTGGGATTTCGCGCGCGCTTGGCTGTTCGGAAAACTCGCGAATCCCACATCAGAGGAATTGAAAACACTCGGAGATGGAACGACTGACCGTTGAATTTCCTCTCGTCAAGATGCTAGGCATCAACCGTTAGATTACAAATATCCACTCGCCTCTACGTTGGAGTTCTACGAAATCCGTCATGCCAACCGAACTTAATCCAAAGGTCGAAACGTTGTTTTGCGAAGCCATCGAAATCAACGATTGTACTGAACGCAAAGTTTTCTTAGATCGTGCATGCGGTAGCGATAATGAGTTACGCGAACAGGTTTCTCAGTTGGTGGCCGACCATTTCCGCGCCGGGGGATTCCTTAACTTTCGAGCCCCTTCTATCACCGAAACGATGGCCCTGACGACTTTAGAGAAAGCCGGTAGCCGAATAGGCAATTACAAACTGCTTGAGCAAATCGGTGAAGGGGGAATGGGAGTCGTTTTTATGGCTGAGCAGGTTGTACCTCTGCGACGCCGAGTGGCACTGAAAATCACGAAGCCTGGCATGGATAGTCGACAAATCATCGCGCGTTTCGAGGCAGAACGCCAAGCGCTTGCCATGATGAACCATTCGAATATCGCCAAAGTTCTCGACGCAGGTGCAACAGAATCGGGTAGACCTTACTTTGTGATGGAACTGGTCAAGGGCATTCCGATAACGGAGTATTGCGATACGCACAAATTAACAACACGCCAGCGATTGGAACTAATTGTAACTATCTGCGATGCGATTCAGCATGCACATCAAAAAGGAATCATTCATCGCGACCTTAAGCCAGGAAATCTTTTGGTCGAATTGCACGATGTCAGGCCTGTCCCAAAGGTTGTCGATTTCGGCATCGCCAAGTCTACCAATCAACGATTGACCGAACGCACTTTCTGCACCAACTTTTCTCAAATGATTGGCACGCCACTGTATATGAGCCCCGAGCAAGCTCAATTGAGTGGCCTTGATGTCGACACACGCAGCGACGTCTACTCGCTAGGTGTGGTCTTGTACGAATTGATCACTGGCATGACGCCATTTACCAAGGAGTCGATGAGCAAAATAGGATACGACGAAATGCGTCACAAGATTCAGTTTGAAGATCCACCGCGCCCAAGCGATCGCATCAGTACGCTCAATGCTGAGGCCCTCTCCACGTTAACCAACAATCAGCAGGTCGATACTCGAAAGCTCATAAAGCAGGTCCGTAACGAACTGGACTGGGTAGTCATGAAGGCGCTCGACAAGGACCGCACACGCCGTTATCAAACAGCTGCTTCATTGGCGGAGGACCTCCAGCGTTACTTGAACGATGAACCCGTTCAAGCGTGCCCGCCATCATTTACCTATCGGTGTAGAAAGCTCGCACGTAAATACCGTACGGTCCTAGTCACGACGGCCTCGATTATTCTCATCCTGATTTCAACGACACTTGTAAGTCTTAGATTTGCATACATTGCAGAGAAAGCACGCCGACTTTCCGACTCGGACCGAATTGGGATGCGTCAACAAAAGCTTTTCGCTGAAGCTGCGACACAGTTAGCTGAAGCAGAAAAAGTAAAGGCGGAAAACCGGCGCATTCAAGCGGAGAAGCTTGAACTGGAGGCTATTGACCAGAAAGAGATTGTTAAGCGCACTCTTTATATTTCCGATATTCGTGTAGGGTCATCCGATTTGCTTGAATCCAACATCGGACGTCTGCATCATATGCTAGACAGACAATTCCCCCGAGGTGGTGAGCGCGACAACCGCGGATGGGAATGGTATTATTTGCTAGGCAAAGGGCATCAAGCAAAACATACTCTTTACGAGTCCCAATCGGAGATGGCAACGGCGAGATGGAGTTTGGATGGTCGATTGATCGTCACTGCAGGAGGCAAGACTATTCGATTTTGGGATCTTGACACGGGCCACGTTAAAAACACGTTAGAGTCGCCCCATTCATTCGGAGGTGGGCCCGTTTGGAGTCCCGATG
>JANLRK010000431.1:0-6057 GCA_031361585.1 Pirellula sp.
GACTTAATGCGAGTAACAATGCACCTGCGGGGTGCGACTTAATGCGAGTAACAATGCACCTGCGGGGTGCGACTTAATGCGAGTAACAATGCACCTGCGGGGTGCGACTTAATGCGAGTAACAATGCACCTGCCGGGTGCGACTTAATGCGGTAACAATCAGCCTGCTGGGTGCGACCGTACTGGCAGATGTGGCGTGTTTGCCAACGACAACAAGGACTATCAATGAATTCTGAACAACACTGCGGGCTTTGGAAGCGAATGCTTGTCAGCTGTTTTTTTGTGCTCAATTTATTGACCGTTGCTTGGATCAATTTACCCGAACCCCTGGTTGAACTGACATCGAAGTGGGTAGATCAACATTGGACTCCAACGCAAGCGTATCAACTGCGTTACTCAGCTTGGCGATGGCAGCAATATGCTCACTATGCTGGGTTGGACAATCGATGGCAAATGTTTGGACGCCAAAGTCGTTTCAATTGGTGGTACGATATTCGGGCCGTCTACTCGGATGGAATGCGAGAATCTTCGGTGCTTTTGCCGCTCCCGAATCAATCGGCGCGAAATCTGTCTGAGCGAATGTTATTCGACTTGAAGGAACGCAAGTTTGAGCTAAACATTTATCGAAGCCCAATTGCGCGAGAGTCTTATTCTCGCTATCTCGCGAGACAATTTCCAACTCACGACGGATTGCCAATTCGACGGATCCTATGGCATCTAGGATCGCAAGGCATATTATCCCCAGACGAGGCAGTCGCAAAGCAGCAGCTGCATGATCCCCACGTACAAGTCATGCTATTGAACGACTTCGTTTTGCCGTCACCGGACAACGTGGGCTGTTATCCCATTGCTCATACTACAAGAATAGCAGAACTGTGCGAGCTGTCCGACAATAGTCTCCCTGCCGATCGCCGATGCAGCGAAATGGAGGAGTCGCAATGAATGCATGGAATCGCTTTTGGTTTTCGCGCTCGGATGTTCTACCGCTATCGGTAACGCGAATTGGGGTTGGGTTTCTTTGGTTGGCAATTCTCACGGTTACCGCGCCCAACTGGCATCGATTTTATGGGTTCGATGGAGTGATGTCGCTTGGCGACGAAGACTTAAATGCGATACGAACTCTAAGTTCTAGTTCTATCATCCATTGGACTGATGGTATTCTTCCGATTTCTTTCTGGTGGTGGATTGGTATTATTCTGTCGACATGTGTGATGTTGGGATTTCAAACGCGGATTGCAACCATTGGCTTGTTTGTTTTCACGAGCTCTCTCATCCAGCGAAACACCTACGTGGTAAACGGTGAGGAACTAGTTACAAGAATGCTGTTGTTTTATGGCTGCTTTTCAGCGTGGGGCAGCCGCTCTAGTTTGGATACCTGGCTCAGGTATCGCAACACATCCGTGTCGGAGAAGGAGTACCCTCTTGTTTGGAGTTGGCGCATGATGCAAGTCAATTTCCTTTTGATCTACGCAATCAGCTTGCCTTACAAGTTTGCGCAGGACTTGGATTGGTTGACAGGCGACGCGCTGCATTGGACGATTGCAAGCGATATGTGGTGGACAAGAGGATGGTTTTCCGAGTTGACACTCGGTTTCGGCGGCATTCTGCGCAAATGGTTGACATGGGGAACCGTGCTCGTCGAAGGCCTCTTTCCGATCTTGGTTTGCTTTCGATTGACCCGTGTCCCCATTGCGCTCGCGATCATCGGACTGCATTTAAGTATTGCGTTCTGCATTCCTGGCGTGACGTTGTTCACACTATCAATGGTCGCTGGCGCAGCAATGTTTTTGCCGTCGAGTTTCTATTCAGCCTTTACTCTTCCGGCACCTCTGCGATTAGCCGTTGCATGGCCACGATTTTGTGTCCGACAAATAGCACGTTTTGGATGTCGAGTTGCTCGCGTGTCGCACCGGATGTCATGACTTGTAGGTCGCCTGAACCGAGTCCGAGCAACCAATGTCGAAACAGATCGTCTTGATGCTTCTCCAACGTCATCCCCTGTGTTGTATAGCTTTTCGAGCCCGACCCCATGAGCGAGTCTCGCGTTAGCTGCCCTGGATCTATTTCCCAATAGCTGATCCGATCCAAACCAAATACGACGATTGCCCACATGACGAACATCAATGTTGAGACCCAGAAGTAAGCTCCCACGTTGAGATAAACCTTGTGACTGAGAAACCAGCCGAAGAACGATTCCCAAAGGTTGAAGTACAGAAGCAGTACGAAAGTTAGCACCAATCCCATGATCACAATTCCAGATGCAAGTCCGCGGACTGAGTAGTTGGTTACAAGGATCACAATAAAAAGGACAACGACGAAAACTAGGCCTAAGTTGCTGCTCGCATGAATTCTCGTCATGCTTTCACCAATCTTAAGTTCCTCGCCTTGGTAGTAAGTAAGGGCGGCCATGATATAGCCAACGACCCAGACGGGCCACCAATAGAGCAGTGCCGAATGGCTGTAGATGCGGATTTTCTTTGGACCGCGATGTTTTTCTGAACCGGCGTCGGAGGCAACGGACGAACTACTCATGAAAATCTTTCTAGACTAGAAGGGTTAGGGGCAACCAAGGCCATCGATTGTAGCATTTGACCGGTCGAAAAAAGGATTGTAGCTGTGTTTGCTAGCAAGTGGTTGATCGATTGGACCACCACCACGCTTTGGCCAAGCTGGATACGCTTGAATTGATTGGCGGAATACCCTTGGAGTCACGTACTCGCCAAGACCAGGAACGTCTCCTATGATAATGGATTCGAAGGCGTCTGGGGAATATTGGGATATGGAGATAACTGGGGGGGTGTTTGAACCTGGCCGAAGCATTTCGCTGCGAGGAGCAAGGCAGCACAATCTAAAAGGAATTGACCTCGACTTTCCTATTGGGCAATTGACGGTCATTTGTGGAGTGAGCGGCAGCGGCAAAACCTCCCTGGCGCTAAAAACGCTTTATGCGGAAGGACAGCGTCGCTACATCGAGAGTTTTTCTGCGTACACTCGCCAGTTTTTGCAGAGAATCGACAAACCTTCGTTTGAATCGCTTACGAACTTGCCGCCGTCCATTGCTATTACTCGCGAAATTTGCACTAGAAACAATCGCAGCACCGTTGGCACCGCTAGTGAAATACTTGAGTACTTAAGGGTGGTATTCTCCAACACTGCAATACTTCATTGCTATGGATGTAACCGGCGAGTCGAATCGCATAGTCCGAATACGGCGAGCGACTATCTTCGCAGATTTGACGGGCGTCGGTCGATTATCGGTTTCGAGATTAGCTGGCAGTCCAACCACGAGCTATCTGAAATACTGTTTGATCTTCAGACTTCGGGTTTCATTCGCCTGATCACCAACGGGAAAACAATTCATCTGGCGGACGATGACCGGCAAAGAATGGCTAGTCAATTGGAAGGGATGGGGCAAGCAATAGTAGTCGTTGATCGATTGAAGTTAGGGGGTGAGACGGGGCAAGAACGTCTAACTCAGTCTCTCGTAACGGCGTTTGAACGTGTAGCGGACTCGGGGAGTGGAGGAGCCCTCGTCTTGATGGATTCCTCGACCGAATTGGGGATGGGAATTGCTCCTAAATTTGATGAAAAGAGTGTTGTGGATGGAGTCGAATACTCCGTGATTCGCTTCGCGAATTCGTCCCGATGTCAGTATTGTCAAATTGACTATCCATTGCGCGAGCCTCGACTGTTTAATTTTAATAGTCCGATCGGCGCTTGCTCAAACTGCGAAGGATTTGGCGAAGTTGTTGCAGTCGACATGGACAAAGTGGTTCCGGATAAATCGCTAAGCCTGAACGAAGGGGCTATTGCCGTGTGGAGGACGCCGGCTTATTCGCATGAATTGGATGAGCTTCGAAGCATCGCAAACAAGTACAAGATTCCATTGGACGTGCCTGTTGCGAAACTGATTTCCAAGCAATGGCGGCTCATTCAAGAAGGCGTTCCTGAATGCAATTTTGGCGGCCTAGATGGATTCTTTTCTTGGCTGGATCGCAAGAAATACAAAATGCACGTGCGGGCTTTCCTGGCGAGATGGCGCACCTACTCAACGTGTTTGCAATGCAAAGGATGTCGGCTCAACCGAGGAGCGTTGGCGTACACACTATTCGGGAAGTCATTTGCCCAATTATGTGAACTGACGATTGATGAACTGATGCGATTGTTTACTAGTGGCGTTGAATCGGAGGACTGTTTCAACGAGATGCTTGCGGCTGAGAAGCGCGTTCGCTATGTCGCATCCGAGCCACAACGACAAGTTATTGCCAGGATGGAGTATCTGCGCTCTGTCGGCCTTGACTATCTCTGTTTGGCTCGGCCGCTTCACACGTTGAGCAGCGGTGAGTCACAGCGGGTAATGATGACCACTTTGTTAGGTTCCAGTCTAGTTGATATGCTTTACGTTTTTGATGAGCCTACAGTGGGCTTGCATCCGCAAGACACCGAACGAATGGCAAATGCTATTCTCGGGCTGAGAGACAGAGGTAACACGGTAATCTTGGTCGAGCACGAGCCGCACCTCATGCGAATTGCGGATCGTATCGTTGAGATTGGGCCAAAAGCGGGTGAGCTTGGTGGATATGTGACATTCAATGGCACACCAAACGAGTTGCTGGACAGCAAAAGCGCGACGGGAGAATATCTAAGTGGGAGACGATTGGTTCAACGCAGCGCGAGGCAAGTGGGGCCAGACTGGGTCGGTATGCAAGGAGCGACTGGTCGCAATCTCAGGGTAGACGAGCTTAGTATTCCATTGCGTTGCCTGACCGTCATGATTGGTCCCAGCGGATCGGGCAAGAGCACGTTGGTATTGGATACGCTTTGCCCAGCGATCGACCAAGTGTTCGGTAGCGATGTCAAATTCGGCCTTCCATTTTCAGGTCTATTTGGGGTGGAACAAATCTCCGGTTGTATAGCTATCGATCAGAGTCCAATTCCGCGATCATTGCGCAGTAGCCCCGTCACGTACTCGAAGGCCATGGACGAGATTCGACGCGTGTTTGCTGAGACACTCGATGCCAAGGCAAAGCGATTCGGTATCGGACATTTCAGTTTTAATAGCGACCTTGGTCGATGTCCAACATGTGAGGGACTCGGGTTCACAACGATTGATATGCAATTTATGGCGGACGTTCGTTTGCCATGTCAAGATTGCGATGGAAAGCGTTTTCGTCGCGAGGTTTTGGAGGTTCGCTTTCGCGATTTGAGTATTTCTGAAGTCTTGGAACTGTGCGTTGATCAAGCGCATTCTTTTTTTCGTGGCAACGCAAGGGTTCAGGAAAAACTGATCCCTTTGATAGAAATTGGCTTAGGATATTTGCCGTTGGGACAAAGCCTTTCGACTTTGTCTGCGGGCGAAGCGATGCGGCTTAAGCTTTCGAGCCAAATGAACCTAGGTGCGATCGGAGTGAACAATAGGCTAGGAAAGTTGATCGTACTCGACGAACCAACGACTGGATTGCACTATAGCGATATCGAGAGGTTGTTAAAGTGTATCGATGCGTTGATCGATCAGGGACACACTTTCTTGGTGATCGAACACAACCAGCAGTTGATAAGATGTTCGGATCATTTGATCGAACTGGGGCCCGGAGCAGGTCCCAATGGCGGGAAGATCATTGCGACCGGAGCAGTTGAGGCGATTCGGTCGGAGCGACAATCGGTGACCGGGCCATATCTATAGGCCACAGCTGGTGATCTGCGGCAACTAAGTAATTTGCGTCAGTCGCCTGTGGTTCGGATTAGAACGCGTAAGACCTCGCGGCATAGCCAATCAAGTTCAGGGTGGATCTGTTTTGAATGGATCAGGCGAATCCGTTTGACCGGCTCCATCGAACAATGAAGAATCGTCGTCCGCAGGTTTTTTCTGCGATTCTTCCGTTTTTGTTTTTTGTTGGATTGGAGCCGCATCACCGTCCCCCGAAAACTCAGTAGAGAAAGTTGGAGTTGTTGCGTCTGTTTCGCGAAGGCAGGTAATTTGGCCTTGATTCGTTACATGAAACAGCCTGTCGTTTATGGCATTGGGAATGACTTTGGGCAGAATCAAATTAGTGCGTCC
>JANLRK010000480.1:0-14191 GCA_031361585.1 Pirellula sp.
CGACGGTCGTGAACAATGGCGTAAAAACTACGTTGCGGATTTTGGCGGCAAGAAAGGATATTGGGGCTATTGCGATTACCCGTTGATCGACGGCGAGAAATTGATTTGTACACCTGGCGGAGCGTCAGCCACAATCGTTGCGTTGCACAAAGAAACTGGCGCGGTACTTTGGAAATCTGCTCATCCAGAAGGGGACAGCGCGGCGTATGCGGCCATGGTCATTAGCAACGCCGGGGGTATTCGCCAATACGTTGCGCTTCTGGAGAAAGGAATGGTCGGCATCGCGGCCGAAGACGGGCAGCAATTGTGGCGATATGGAAAGCTCGCATCGGACCAAAATTCGATTACACCAATTGTCCTCGGCGATCAAGTACTATGCGCCACTGACCGGAAAAACGCTGGCCTTGCATTGCTAAAAATTATCGGTGCGGGTAAAAGCCAGCAAGCCACTGAACAGTATTTTCAAAAACTGAGTCCGAATCACTTCCAGGACAATTTGCTGGTCCTGGACGGTTACGTTTACGGTACGAATCGCTATGGTTTATTCTGTGTTGAGCTGGCTACGGGTCACATTGAGTGGGAAGCCCAGCGACAAAACCAACCTGTCCCATTCCATGTTCCAATGAGCGCCATGATGGCCGCCGATGGGCACCTTTATTTAAAACAGGCGGACGGCATAATGAAACTCATCGAAGCCAATCCGACAGGTCACCTTGTTAAAGGCAGTTTCACGATTCCGGATGCCCAGCCCTCGGCCGGTGCAACGCATCCGGTCATCGCAGGCGGCTATTGTTTTTTGCGAGACAACGACCGACTGTTCTGCTACGACGTTCGCAACCAACCATCGAACGAGTTGCCGCTAGTGGCCAGGACCATCAAGCTCGACATTTCGAAAAATGAAGGGCCTGCGAGAATTGTTGAGGGTTCCGACGCGACAAAGACTCGAACACTGAAATCTGTCTTCGTGCCAACGCCGCATGATGTCGTTGACAAGATGCTCGAGCTCGCGGAAGTGAAAAAAACCGATGTGGTCTATGACCTCGGAAGCGGCGATGGACGCATTGTCATCTCCGCAGCACAGAAATTCGGCTGCCGCGCGGTCGGCTACGAGCTCGACAAGGAGCTTTTCGCTGCGTCGCGCGCAACAGCGGAAACCGCCGGCGTTAAGTCCTTGGTGAGCTTCGAACTTCAAGATCTTTTTACTGCAGATCTCGGCGACGCGGATGTGATTGCGGTGTACTTGCTACCGCAACAGCTAGAAAAATTGATTCCGCAACTGGAGAAGATGAAGCCTGGGTCGCGAGTCATCTCACATCAGTTTGAAATTCCCGGTGTGCCACCAGAAAAAGCGGTAACGGTCGACTCAACGGAGGACGGTGCCAAACACACGCTGTACTTGTGGACATTGCCGTTGAAGAAGGCAAGTAAGTGAGACCATCGCGACACGATTGTCATGTCAATAGTTGAGCTTGCCAAGCATCCTGCCGAATTCGGGAATTTAGCTAACCGCATAACCTTGTGAAAATCGCGGAAGGTGGTCGGAGGAATCGGACGTAGTCACAGGCAGTCTGGTGTCTCGACTTTAAACGCTGCCTCGCCACGGTTCGCCTGGCAGTAACGAAATGATCGTCGCTCTGACTCTATCCATCGCTATCGAAGGAGAATATTCGATCCCTGGGCGGAGTAGCGGACCAATGTCAGACATGAATGCATCGTCACTCTCTTTGCCATGAAGATTGGCTTCAAATTCAGCTCTTGAAACCGAATGGCCTTCCCGCTTCATGTACTCGAGGAAGCCAAGGACGACCTGTGACGGATCGACTAGTTTACGATCAAGGCACAGCCACAAATCGAAAAGATCCCGACCTTTGCGGCGTTGATAGAGAGCTCTTGGCTTTGTAGCCATTAGTTCATTGTTGTCGAAGTTACGATCTCGGCTGAACCGCTGAACCAAGGATTGTTGACCTTCAACGCTCGGAGTTGGAGTTCATTCAAAACGAAGTGCTCGCGGGTATTGATCTCGATCTTCAATCGCAGCGGGCGTACGGGTTGTATCTCGGATTTAAAGCGGTAAATCAAGGTCGTATTTCCAGGGCCCGCTTTTCGAAGTGGCTTTCCCAACCAAGGATCCAAAACTCCCCGTACCGCGTCGAGAATCCCTCGAATTGCTTCGGCGTCTGTTGATATCTTCGGAATATCTATACGATTCGGCAAGCACAAGCTTATGCAATGCAGTACCGCCACGCATGGCAATTTTCCCAGAAAGTTCCGATGACAAGAAGAGTTCGCACGTCGCTCTTGAGAGAATCAAGTCCTGTTCGACCTGTGCATCATCCGACCAAGGAACGAATTTTCGCCATGCTGTAATGTTAGCTTGTGGGATCATGTTTCGATCTCCAATGGTCGGTCAACAGCAACTTGCCATCGGTCATCTACTTCGGCAGCGTCTGACTTTGTTGAAGACCGAAGCTTCACACAATTCATCTTCCGCCCTTTCAGGTACTTAGATAACGCGGGGGTTAGTTTACTAGCACCAACGGAGTCCAATATGTATCCCAATCGTTGAGTGTTCGCGATGTCGTCAACCAGCTTGACGGCTTCAAGTAACTTGGACGAGTTCAGTTTTGGTGCAAGTTCAGCAATAACCGATGCAACGTTATCCATTTGCCCTGACGATTTCGAAAATCGAACTAGGTCCACAGCCGTCGCCTCAGGGGTGGATACTCGCATCCGACCCGTTGGTGTCTTCATTTCGATTGTGGCCGCGTTCGTAGCGGACTTGCTTGAAAAGAACCGAATGCGAGCCCTTCCAAGCGTGATCGGGCGAATTGGTCGGTCTGTAATGATTTGGAATTCTTGAGGCTGGTGATGCGAGGCACCGTGAAGACCAGCAGCACTTAACAATGCAACGTAGTACCAACGATCCATCGCAGTCATCAGATCATGAATGAACCAAGAAACGGGTGGCGAACCTGCAGTCGAATACTCCAGCGGAACGACAACAAAGAAATAGTCCTTTGGCATCGCGATACGGCCCCGCAGTTTGAGTCGCTGCAGCGCCTTCTTTGTCGACTCTGGAGAAAGACCGCTTTCTTCGATCGCTTCTTTACGACGAAACGTGTACCTTCCGTTGGCTTGTAGTTGCTCAACCCAACTTTCGAGAGAAGCAAAAGCCAACGAACCACCTCATTTAAGTGCATTTGCGTAGAGGGATCGAATCTGTCCCTTTGTGCAAACAATTCTACCGTAGGAATTCCGAAATGCAAATGGCGATCTAGTTGAAATCGTAGTCAGATCAATTCGGCCTAACTTCCGAGTTTTTGAGGCAAGTGTCTCTAATTCGAGGCCCCGAGGTCGGGCTGATCGCTCCCAATTGGAGCGTCATTCGTTGAAAACTCGGCACTGACTTCTGGCTTTAATTCGATCGTCACTTCGCACGTACTGCGCGTGTAGACGACGCGATGAATGACTTGAGACACTCCTTTCTGTCGCTCAAGCTCGTCCTGCTTCTGCCAATGCTCCCGCATCGACATCGGTATCTCCGATTCTGGATCATCGACATCGGCGAGAACGCTTGCGACAAACTGCTCTAGGCTGAATACTCCGATGTTGACTCCAACACATCGAGGTTGTCCTCCAGCGTTTGAGCGACAACGGTAGTAGATGTAACGTGTCGAACCTCTATGTGAGATACTTGTGCTCATCGGTCGATTGCACCTCCCAACAATCGCTTGATACTAAAGGCGTCATTGCCATTAGTTCCGGTCAGTCGAAGCACTCCTGTTCTTGCATCAAGTCGCGGGAAGCTCGCGATGATTCTTATTAAGTCGTTTTGAATCTCAGGAAGTGCGGGTACTTTCGAATGCCCTATAACCACTTTGCCCTGATCTTGAATCCCAAAATCTTCAACAAGTGAGCCGAATGCGTGACTCTCCAATCCTCCCGGCGTACCAAAATCGATAGGTGGATTTGAGATGCCCTGCCAGCGATTATATAGATATCTCACATTCTTACGAACTGGGATAAGGGATCTAAGATCACCGGCCCCTACAGCATCGAGACTGACAAGGAGATCGATCTGCCGGTCCGTACGCTCTGCTACTTTTAGCAAGGAGTCAGCGCCGAAACTATGGCCGATGAGTATGATTGTGTCCGAGTCATCATAGGTGTTCAAAAGCGCCACAAGATCGGAAACAAATTGGTCGTCCCCGAACCCCGAAGGGAAATGGAAAGAAAGGAAGGAAGGGTGACAAACCCGCATAGCCGCGCTGATAGACATCGTTCCAATTGGATATTTGCAAGTCTGCATTGACATCTCCGCGATTAAGAAACGACTCTACCTCTGATCCTTTGAGAAAGTCCGGATTGGAAAGGTCGTAAACAGGTGCGAGCGCAACTCCACCAAATCCATTTACCATAAATGCTACGGTATCGTGGAAACGACTGGGAGTCTGTCGGGCCGTGATTTCATATTTAATCGATGCGGCGCCCGAAGCATCGGTACCCTTGGAGCCTCCCGACTGGAAATGTTCGTTTGGATACATGCCTAGGCTGGGGTCAAACTGGATCGTAAGATTTCTAGTGCCAACGTCCAGAGTAATATCAATACTATCATCGCCACCATTAAAGACGCCATCATCACGATCATAAATCTCAATTTGGATATTTATCGGGCCGCCCTTCGGATCTACGTAATTGACAAAAGTCGCAAGAGTGGTCGCGTCATATCCTTTACCTATGCCGATTTTGCCTTCTATATTTTCTGTGGCAGTCATGGAAAAGTCCAAAGACGACTGCCACGCATTGTCGCCAATCTTTACTCTTGCGTAATAATCACCATTGCTTCCAGTATTCCAGTATCCGGACTATCAAAAAGCTGAATCAACTCGGGTATGGCGACTTTGACTCGAGTTGGAGTACTGGAAATCTTAAATGAAATCTGGGCGGCGTCGGTCCGGAATCATCCACGAATCCCGTAAACGACCAGTCCTCCGGAAGGATCAAGATGTCAGCAGGCGTTAATGTGTGCGTCTTCGTGGACTGCTCGGGCTGGTCGCCAAATTGAACTACGGAGTTGCGAGTTCAGACTCCCCATCGGGAACATCTCGCCAAGCATTTTGTCAATTCGTTCAGCCGCATCGGTCAACGGCAATGATTGCTTAGGCGCTGACGGATCGCCATGCTCGATTTGCGATCGTATTCGGGTAACATTGGACATAGTGGGAGCTAACACTTCGATTTTGGACCGGTGCAATTGTAGCAGTAAATGGCCCATCTTGGCTCATTATTGTTCCCTCGATAGACCGATGGCTTTTCCCTGAAGTTGTAGCAAATTATTGCCACTTCCTAATCCTCCCCCACATCCGCCTTTGCATCTGCCAGTTCAGCTCCCTAGCTAGTGCCCAGCGTCCCAACAACTTGGCTCGAAAGTGGAAAAAGACTGGGTATGCATCCTACAACTCGGGATAGTCTTGTTGCGGTCCGTCTAACTTCTCTAACCAGAGAAGCGGATCGAAATCAATGGAGAAAATGAACTCTGTAGGACGAATTATTATTTCGATTGAAATGGAAGTGTGAATTCAAATCTTGTAAAAGCCACGATTAGGTCGATAAGCCCGATTGGTACCGGAGCCACCGTTCAAGTAGTCAGATCCATCGAAGTCGTACAGCGTGTCATCCCCGCTTCCACCATATAGTGAGTCTGAGCCAGTTCCTCCATCCAAATAATCGTTCCCTTCTTCGCCCGACAGCAGGTCGTTCCCGTCGCCTCCCATCAGTGTGTCGTTCCCAGTTCCGCCATACAGGCTATCTCGGCCGGCACTGCCATAGAGTTTGTCGACGCCATCCCCACCATAGATCGTGTCATCTCCATCTCCGCCCCACAATTCATCGTTGCCCCACTGTCCCCAAAGACGGTCGTTGCCAGTGTCGCCATCGACGTAGTCATTGCCGTATCCACCAATTAAATCGTCCCATCCGTCCCCTCCGTACAACGAGTCATCGCCGATACCCCCGTCGAGATAGTCATTGCCGCCCCTGCCGAACAACTGGTCGTTTCCGTCTTCCCCGAGCAGCAGATCACGTCCGTCGGATCCGCTCAAAGAATCGTTACCGGATCCGCCATGGGCAACGACTAGTCGGCCACTTACCCCCCCGGCGTCGAACGAGTCATTTCCAGCATTACCGAAAAAGAATATGTTGCCCCAGACAGCAGATTTTTGAAACTCCTTTGTCTTGCCGTTCTCCGACACTGTAATCACTATTCCGTTGTCCGACACCCAAACGCGGTCGTTTCCACTTGATCCGGTGATTACCAAGTCCCCACCATTCATGTTCGCGGTGAGTAGACGCCTGTCTTCCAATTGTTCAAAGCGAGGGCGAAGTTTTTGGCTCGCAAAAATGGATGCAGAACGCGATTTTTTTTGATTAAACATGATCTTTGTCTCCGAAAGAAAGGGTTGATACTTCTACTCTCATTAGCTGGTTTTCCAGATGTCTATGGCGTGTCCCATCAAGAAACAAAGCTGGAAATGAGGAACAACTAAATCTGTCTCGGCGGCCGAGTCATCGGATTAAGTTCCCTGCAATAAAGAACGCAGCCAAAGGATTAATCGGACAAAAGATCACATATTTATATTATCTAGACCGAATCCAACTTTTTCCTCGCTAAAGGGCTAGTAGATGGTTAGGTAGTGTAGTCTCCATATCGAAACTCACGAACAATCTCGTACCTTGTCGAACGCCTGACGATTGGGAGACGGATACAATAGTTCCAGTATCGCTCCAGATGTGTTGGTCAGACTAAACTAACCCGACGAGAGCCAATAAACACGCGTTTGTCATTTCGCAAATTTTTGTTGCTCAGACTGTTTGGTTGTAAGTGCGAGGAAGTTATGACGGAAGAACCCGGTTTCAAAGAGTTGATCCAACGGGTACGTTGCGGCGATGCAGAAGCCGCGGTCGATCTAGTTCGCAATTACGATAGGGAACTTCGCATTCTCGCCCGGGTTCGTCTGAATGACCCGCGGTTGCGACGAATATGCGACTCAATGGACATTTGCCAATCGGTTCTAGGCAATTTCTTTGTACGGGCCTCTGCGGGACAGTTTGATATCGAAAGTCCCGAACAGTTAATGAAGCTGCTCACGACAATGATCAAAAACAAAGTTACCGATGTTGCACGTCGGCAAACAGCAGAACGCCGCAACCAGGGGCGAATGGCTGACGCGCCCGTGGAGGATTTTCACATCCGAGGCTCAGTGGATACACCGAGCCAAATAGTCTCAGCAAAAGAGCTGTCGGAAATAGCTCAACTAAAGTTTGCCGCAGACGAGCAGCAGATAATGCGCATGCGACAAGAAGGTAAGAATTGGGACGAAATCGCAAAGGCACTTGGGGGAACCTCTGAGTCTCTACGGAAAAGATTCACTCGTGCCGTGGATCGCATCGTTAAGGAAATCGGACTGGAGGATAGTAGATGATGGATAGCAGAAAACCGATTGAGTTGTCGCTGGTTTCCTCACTTCGAGAGAAGCAATTAATCCTGGGTGCTCGAGGTGAGTTCCCGAGTGTTGAAACGCTTTTGCGTGAGCATCCGGATATTAGCCTAAACGATGAGCAGCTGTTGGAACTTATGCTTTCAGAGTACGTGCTTCGAGAATGTCGCGGGGAAAATCCGACTTGCGATGAGTATGTTAATCGATTCCCACATCTTGCCGATCGTATCCCTCGCCTTTTTTCTCTTCATTCTGCAATTGAAAACGATGACACGAATGCTACCGATGAGAGAGCAGCGGTTGCAACTGTTTTCACGCAACTTGGCCGATATCGAATCGATCATTCATTGGGCCGTGGCGGGTTTGGAGAAGTGTACCAGGCTTTTGACGTCGATTTGCAACGTACTGTCGCGATCAAAATTACGTTTGTAAAAATGCTTGCATCCAAGGACCGGGATTCGTTTCTAAACGAAGCTCGAATTGTTGCGTCGCTAGATCACCCGAATATTGTTCAAGTCTATGATGTAGGGCAGACGCCTGATGGCGACTATTACTCGGTCTCGAAACTCATTGACGGCTCTAACTTAGCGACGCATCTTAAGCAAGAAAGGCCTAGTCGAGTTCTATCTTTGGAGATTGTCGAGTCCATTGCAAGAGCATTGCAGCATGCACACACCAAGGGCCTTGTTCATCGCGATGTAAAGCCTAGCAATATCGTACTTGATCGCAACGCATTCCCTTTTCTGACAGACTTTGGTATCGCAATGCGAGAAACCGATCTGGGACGCAGTGGGCCTAGCTCGGGCACACCCGAATACATGAGCCCCGAACAGGCTCGCGGCGAAGGGCACCGAGTTGATGGTCGCAGCGATATCTACAGTTTGGGTGTCGTTTTGTACGAATTATTGACAGGCCGTAGACCATTTCGATCCAACAGCATGATCGAAATGATGTCGCTCATTTCCTCACAAGATGTGCGTACTCCCAGGATGTTTGACGAAACGATTCCATACGAGCTTGAACGTATCTGCCTCAAGGCTCTGGCTCGCCGGTCGACAGACCGGTACCCGGTAGCTCACGATTTCGCCGAAGATATAAAGTGGTTTTTGAACAGCCAGACTTCAATTGACTCGGTGAATACATTAAATCTTGAAAACAGAGTGGCCGATTCTCAAAAGTTCGTTGCGACCCGAGTGGTACCCAAGGGATTGCGTTCATTTGACAGCAGCGACTCACAGTTCTTTCTCGAACTATTGCCCGGTCCATGCGATCGAGATGGAGTACCCGAGAGTCTTCGCTTTTGGAAGTCACGTCTAGAAGAAGTTGATCCAACGAAGTGTTTTACCGTTGGACTGATTTATGGTCCATCTGGTTCCGGGAAGTCCTCGTTAATGAAAGCAGGATTGATTCCGAGATTGGCCAAAAAAATAGTTTGTGTCTATGTCGAAGCATCGCTAGAAGATACCGAAAAGCGGCTGATCCGAGGAGTTTTAAACGCATTTCCGGAGGCGCAGGGCGATACTCTACGCGAAATGCTCGGCTCGATTCGCCGCCAAGGCTTAGTTCCTGTTGGCGGCAAGTTGCTGCTGGTCATCGATCAGTTTGAGCAATGGCTGCATATCGAGGCAGACTATGCCGGAGCCCCGCTAACCGACGCTTTGAGACAATGCGATGGGGTTCAAATTCAAGCAATTGTGATGGTGCGTGACGATTTTTGGCTGTCCGTTAGTCGTTTCCTGCGGGAATTGGAAGTGCGCATTATCGAGGGAGAGAATAGTGCTCTCGTCGATCTTTTCGATTTGGATCATTCAGCCAAAGTACTTAGTTTGTTCGGAAACGCCTTTAAACGATTACCGGATAATTCCTCACAGTGGTCCACCGACCAACACGAGTTCTTACGCCAATCAGTTCAAGGGCTGTCACAAGATCGCAAGGTAGTCTCAGTTCGATTGGCGATCTTTGCAGAGATGATGAAGTCGCGAGATTGGACGACCGCTACGTTGCGTGAGGTAGGCGGTATCGAGGGTGTGGGTACGACTTTTTTGGAGGAAACCTTTTCTGCGAAGCATGCTCCGCTTGAATATCGAGTTCATCGCGACGCGATTCGTGGTTTACTATCAGCGTTGCTTCCTCCAATAGGTACAAATATTAAAGGAAGCATGCGTTCGGCTGAAGTGCTTCGACTTGCTGCCAACTATCAAAAACAACCGCGTGAGTTCGATGAACTCATTCAGGTACTCGACCGCCGGTTACGATTGATAACGCCGGTCGATCAAATCAGTACAAGTGCTCTCTCGCAAGTGGACGGCATGGGGGAGAGTGAAGAAAACGTACCAGTCTCGACAAAAATAGAGCAATTGCAAGGCTCCCAATCGTACCAACTTACCCATGATTATCTTGTCCCCTCCCTGCGAGAATGGCTTAATCGGAAGCAAAAAGAGACTCCGCGCGGTCGGGCCGAATTGAAGTTGGATGAACGGGTCAGTTTGTGGAACGAGAAACGTGATTATCGTCAATTACCATCCGTGTATGAGTGGTTGAGTATTCGCACTCTAACAAAAGCTGATCGTTGGACAAACTCGCAACGTTCCATGATGCGTCGTGCCGCTCGCATGCACGGCATTCGATGGAGTGTCTCAATCGGACTATTGTTGTTGATGAGTTTCGGAGTCCAACAATGGATCGCAGCGGAGCGGTGGAAGAGTTTGCGTGAGCAATCGCGAATAGCCGTAGATGCAGCACAGAATAACTTGGGGGCGAGTGTTATCAACACTCTGAAAGATTTGAAAAAACTTCCCCATCAATTGGTTTTGCCGGAATTGAAATTGAGATTTGCAAGTGAAACAATTCCCGTTCGCCAATTGGGGATTGCATTTGCGCTTGCAAGCTACGGCCAAGTTGAAGTAGATTTCTTGGTGTCGCAGATCGACTCGATTGCACCGGAGGATCGGCGTAATTATCTAGACGCTTTGGCCTTTGATCGACACGGGGCGCTAGCTGCTTTACTCGCAGCTGCCGCGGATTGTGGAGAAAAACCACATTGGAAGCGCAAAGCGAAACGAGCAACAGCAGCAATATTTTTGGGAGACAGCGAACTGGCACTCGATATGTGCGAGTTCGAAGAACGCACCAATCCAGAACAACGCACATTATTCATTGACGAATTTCCGCGATGGAACTGTGACTTGAATCAGGTACGGGAAAGCGTTACGGCCTGCGACAGCCCCGCACTGAGGTCGGGAATTTTTTTGGCCGTTGGGAAGATCTTGGTTGAGCGTGTGCCGCCGGACGAAAAGCTGGCTTGGCAAATATTGGCGTCGCAGTGTTACGTCAGCCAGCCGGATTCGTCGTCGCATAGTGCAGCTGGATGGTTGCTGCAGCAGTGGGACATTCCGCTGCCGGAAATTCGCGATTCCGGTAAAACGGTCTCAGAACGAAATTGGTTTGTGAATTCCGTTGGAGTTACAATGCTTCGCATAAAGCCCGGATCCTTTCGGCAGTTGGCGCAAAGCAACGAAGAACACAAGGAACAAGTTGTTCATTTGAAGGAAGCGTTTTTGGTTGCTGATCGTGAGGTGTCCGTTGGTCAGTTCCAACAATTCATGGATGATGTGAGCTACGCAGCGTGGGAAAAGCCAGACGACTGGAATGGCATTTATGAGCACGCTAGTCCGTCTGTCGACCATCCAGTGCAACAGGTAAATTGGTATGATGCTATTAAATACTGCAATTGGCTCAGTCAACGAGAAGGATTGAAACCTTGTTATGAACGAACAGGCGAAGAGGTACAAGACCAACTAAACAATAAGAAGGTCAACGCTTCATGGCGAATTGCGACCGGCGGTACTGGTTACCGACTGTTGCGGGAGGTGGAGTGGGAATACGCTTGTAGGGCAGGGACTCGTACGGATTTTTCGAATGGTGACGACGAAGATCTGTCGACTAGCTACTCACAGCATTTTCCATCAAAAGCAACAGAAGTGTGTGGTCGAAAACTCCCTAACGCATGGGGGTTACATGATACCCATGGGAATGTATCGGAATGGTGTCAGGACGTAACTGGTGGGCAGAACCGGGTTTACCGGGGAGGCAGCTGGTACCTCCACGGCATTTATTGTCATTCGGCGGATCGTTACGGGGCTGTCCCATCGTATCGAAGCCCTAATCTGGGTTTCAGAATCGCCCTGGGGCCGTTTAGTCAGTCGCCGTCCGTATCCACAGCATTGGGTAGCTTTCCCTTGAACCCTACGGCAACTGAATTTAAGGATATCATATTAAGTGAATTAAAGAACAAAAACCCTATGGTTCTATGGGACGCACTTCCGGCAAGCAAACAAAGGCAAGTTGAGGAACTCGTGAGGCTCGCTTCAGCTCGCATTGAACAACGAACAATTGATTTGGTTAAGCGATTTCGCAATACTTTGCTCGGCACTATTGAGAACAAAAAGCAATTTGTTCTGAATAACAAAGTCCTTCGTATACCTCCCGCGTATAGACCAATCCTTGGGCATTCGTATGATTCATTCCTGGGACTTGTCGAGGCAATGGTCCCCATTGACTTTTTTCAGGTCATAAGTCTTCAGGAAACAAACTTCAGAGATCTTGTCGGCAAGTACGTTGGGGTTTTCGTCGCGAGATCAGTCGCGCTGGAAAGCCTAGTCCCTCCGGATAGCACACTCCAATCATATAATAACCCAATTCCTGAAGATGTTCAGATTGAGAATGTTTCAGTAAACGAAGTAATGGTCACATTGATTGGGGAAGGCTATCCGCATCGTTCGTATAAATTTGTATTGTCGGAAGGACGATGGCTGCCAATCGAGTTGTTAGAGTCCTTTGATGAGAAAATAGTACAGGCGACCGAGTTTTTCCAATCCGCAGACGCTAAAGCAATCCATAGAACGGTAGCACAGATAAAAATTGTGGCTGACGCAATGTTCAATCCTCTCTTAACTGCAGAGACGCAGGAGGAATTCGATGAACAGCTGCAAGTAATTTTTAGCATGGCGCAATCCGTGGCAGGGCAATGGATGCCTGGAGGCCCAGGAGCGCATTCAGCCCCGCAACCTTCCAAGATATTCTGAAGTAAATTGTTCGCGTTTTCGACACGCCAATCGTTAGTGCCGCCGACTAACTAAAAACGATCTTTAATCCTCGCCCACATCCTCCTCTGCACCCTCCAATCAATCTCCGTAGTCAGTGGCCTAAGTAACCTCTCATGGATCGTCGCTCTCCCCTGCATGACTTCCGGCAAGTAAAGCAGATCCTCCTGGACACGCCTGCGGTATTTTTGAGTCCCGCAAGCTTGAATCTCGGTTCATTCAGGCTTTTTAGCTACCCCTAGATCGTTCTATTTCCCTGCATCCAACCCAGGGTTCATCGCCGCCTTAGCCAATTTGGAAAGTCGGCCTACGACATCTTGTTCTGCAAAGAGTACGAACGAATACTCGCGAGACTTGAGAATCTTGCTTTGCTGACTCGTGCGATGATACGATGCGAGCTTGGCCAATGTTGTCTGCTTCCTTGGCTCAATCGCTGCTTCGATCTGCTGCTTTAACCGTGCCGTCTCTTGGTGCCATTGCCTCTTACTTCCTCGCTTAGGAATGTTGCCAATTTTCCTGGAATGCCTCTCATACAAAACCCGCTCCGATTCGATCGATTGGTCCAAATACCTTTCCGGAACCGATCGCATCAGTTGCAACTCTCGTTCAATAGCTGGTCCGCTGGAACTAGGATCCATCGTCGTGATCTCGTCGTTGGCCGCGAAAGGCAAGTGCAACGATGCTGAGCTGGTTAAGAACGTCGGCGGCGAAATTCTGAGCCAATGCCGCATGATGTCGTCTGTCAGCTCGTCATACGTTCCTCCACCAATTCCATGCACGAACAGGTCGGCTACAAAACATCTCAAATAGAGCGTCGTCATCAACGCTCTCGGCCTTATGCAAATTCCGCTCTGCACGAACGAATTCCATGCAATCGCAAGCGCTACCTCTTCCAACGGTAAGTCGACCGCGACCGTTCTTAACTCGGCATCCGGATGGTCGCATAAAAGGATCCCGTCGTCTTGTTTGCAGACCCATAATCGCTTGCGTTCAACAATGGCTTCTCCCTTGGAACGGTAAATCCAAAAAGGCAACTCAAGCCAAGTGTCCCGCTTTTGCAATTCAAGAACCGGTTGGGCTTTATTGCGATTCCTGTGCCGCATTCGATAAGCATCTCGGCAATGATTGTACGAAGTCCACAGTGCCTCAGCATGGATTGCACAATGCCGAACAAAGAATCCAAATGCCGATGCATCGCATAGATGACCAATGGGTACTTCGAGATTGCAAACGCCATTCTCCATTTCAATGCGATGGCGAAACTTCGAAAAAGCGTCACCAATGTTCGTGTTGGACGAGATGCAATCGACGAGTGCATCGCGTCGAGCGAAAATCAACGGTTGAGATAGCCCGCAGCCAACCACCGACTGGGCAACTTCCTCGATGATTTTATTCCATGCGTTCAGATCCATAAGACGCGTAAGGGTGGCGTGCCAAGGCATCCGCAGTTGTGATACCGCGCGAATCGGCAATGGAATGGAGCGTTGAGCAAATTCGGAGAATGCACCTGTGGTCGAGGTCGTCGAACAAAGCGGTACTCTCAATGCATCCGACCGGGCGACGTCGTGATCGATGATCACTTGCAAGCCGATC
>JANLRK010000517.1:0-9927 GCA_031361585.1 Pirellula sp.
TGAATTCTCGAGTGGCCTGCGTGGTGGATCAGTTCGGTCCGACCGATCTTCTATCTATGGGTGGTTCGCATAACAACGCTAACTCGCCAGAGTCAAATCTTATTGGTGGTCCAGTCCAACAAAAAGTAGACATTGCCCGCGGTGCATCACCAACGACCTATGTATCGAAGGACGATTCGCCGTTCCTGTTGATACATGGGACGAAAGACCTCACTGTGCCGTTCCAACAATCCGAATTGCTTTCGGCGGCATTGAAGAAGGTCGGTGTCGATGCATTGTTGGTTCCGGTCACTGATGGCGGTCACGGAAACTTTGGTAATCCAGAGATTCCTAAACGAGTGAAAGCGTTTTTTGACAAATACTTACTTTCACGAGGGGGTCCGGTTTCTACGGAATCCATCCAAGCTGGCGCAATGGCATTCAAATGAACGCTTACGTTTATGCGACATCGATTGTGGATGACTTGCGATACAATACCATTACGTAATTTCCTTCAACTTGATACATACCGGCAGAATTTGCATGCAACTCAATAGAAGAACTTTTGCTTACTTGTCGGGGATGAGCATTGCGGCTACCCAATTTCAACGAGGACATGCTTCGGCATCGGGGCGAAAGCGAATTGCGTTTCTTGGGACGGAGGTGCGACAGCATTCGCATGCTCAACATTTTCTAGACCGACATGCGATGGGCTACACGTTTGGAGGTCGGTGGCAAGAGCCGAGGTTTGACATCGCTTCGGTTTTCATCGATCAGTTTCCGGAATCCGATTTGGGTAAGCAGAGGATTGCCAAGTACAAGCTGCAAGCTTCTTCTACCATTGAGGAGGCGTTGACACTAGGCACTTCAAAACTGGCTGTCGATGGGGTTGTCATTATCGCAGAACACGGCGAGTATCCCGTCAACGAAAAAGGCCAGAGGCGATATCCTCGATACGAATGGTTTAAAAAAGTAGTCAAGGTCTTTGAGGACTCTGGCCGAAGTGTACCTGTATTCAACGACAAACATTTATCTACGGTGTGGTCCGAATGCAAGGAGATGGTGGACGATTCGATTCGATTGAAGTTTCCATTCTTAGCTGGATCATCGCTACCGGTAACATGGCGAATGCCAGCCACTGAGATTGAACTGAACACCCCGCTCAAGGAAAGTGTTTGTGTTTGCTACGGGGGTGTCGATAGCTACGACTTCCACGGTTTAGAAACAGCTCAATGCATGTCCGAACGACGACGGGGTGGCGAATCAGGTGTGAAGCGAGTGCTGGCAGTCAAAGGAGAGCGAGTATGGCAAGAGCTGGAACACGCAGACAGGCGAGATACGCAACGGCTTTTTGTGGCGGCTTTGACAAGGAGTCACAATCTGCCGGTCGAGGGTGGATTCACAACGGCTCCTGTTTCGTATGAGTGGGCAAAGGAAGTCATGAGAGACGCTGTCACGGCATACTTCATCGAGCACAATGATGGCTTCCGAACGGGAATGTTTTTATGTCCAATCCGGGACTTTAATTATGCAGGAATGAGGTCCGATACTGGTGCGATCGTTTCGTGCCAAATGTACTTGCCAATGCCTACTCACGGTTCGACGACCGCGGATTTTTTCAATCCGTTGGCTAGGCACATTGAAGATGTTGTCTTGACTGGACGAACTCCTTATCCAGTGGAGCGTACCTTGCTTACGTCTGGGATGGTCATTGCCGCCGTGGATTCGCTATTTCAAAAACAGAAATCGATCGAAACGCCGTTTCTTGCTGTGAAATATAAAGCGAATCCAGAGTCTGCATTCTGGCGCGAATAGTTGAAGTTTCTACGCGACGGAAGGCAGGACGCAACTTTTTTAATTTCCTAATCGATTGTTTCCAAATGGTAGGAAACCTTTTCGCCTTGATCGCGATAACGTAGTAATAAGGCATTTGTAGTTACGCTCTATGTTGAGCTTCTTTAGCCCCCTCACTTGGAGGTTTTACAGCTTTAGGCGAGCGGCAGGAGTTGGTTTACCGTAGCTTGGGTCCCTGGCCCGAGTTTCGCACGGCCCAGGGCGCCATGCTACTGGTAGATTTCAGTCTGCCGCTCGCCTTAGAACGCCCGAATGGGCTTGGAGGCTTTCCCACTTTCGCATCAAGGATTTAGTTGATAGCTCTTGGGCTAACTCCGTGGGTAGCCAAAAAGCCCGAACGATGAAAGCCGTACAACCTCCTGGGCTTAGTTGAGTTCGAAGAGATTGTTTTTCGAACTGATTTTCAGGTCATTTTTCATTGTCCATTTCTTTCATGGAAGGCGATACCCATGGCACGCATGTTATCTTCTGGAGCCACAGGCTCTGACGTAGTTGATCTCCAGTCGCGTCTCAACAACTCCCCGCCGTCTAAATTCCCGGCATTGGATTTAGACGGTATTTTCGGGCCTAAGACGCGGGCTCGAGTCGTCGAATTTCAATCAAGCAAGGGACTGGTGCCCGACGGAATCGTTGGGCCAAAGACCTGGGCAGCTTTGGAATCAAGTCCAACGCCATTCATTCCGCCGCGTACCGGTATTGATTGCGGAACTTGCGATCCGGCCAATAAGGGACTTGTTTCCCAGATCGCATTTGCATTCGGTCAGGCCCTCGTCGATTTGGGATTGATACCAGAGGGGGCTGCGTTTAATCCATTCGGCTCCGGGGGCATTTCGCTCCCGAGCTTGCCAAGCCTTCCAAGTTTGCCGGCGCTGCCAACGTTTCGCAAACTGACTGCGGCAGAAGAAGCCACGGCTCGTTCCGTTTTTTCAACCAGTATTGACTTTAGTACGGTGTTCATCTCTGACAAATCGGGTGCAGGGAATCGGCCGTTTACTGTGGCGATTCCAGTGCCAGCCGCGTTGACAGGGCAGTTCGCAATTAGTGGAATCGTGCAAGTCATGAACCTTGGAAGCAATGCTGCAGCTCCGGGTCGACCCTTGTTGATTCACGAATTGACTCACGTTTGGCAATCGCAGCACGCCAATAACAAGGCAGCATTCATGGCAAACTCTGTCGCCTGTCAAGGTGCGGCGGTGGCGGCTAACCTGGCCGTAGTGGCTACTGCTGTCGCGAACCTGGATTTTTCAACGGCCAATGCAATACGAACGAACAAAGACTTCCCAGGGTTCTTTCCGTTCTCGGCCTACGCCCACGTCCGAGGAAACCCCTTCAATACTTATGCCGCCGAACAAATTGCCAATCAAGTCGAGCACGGAGTTAGCGCGATCGTCAGTCACGTATCGTCTGTCATTGCGGGAGCTATCGATGGAGACAATACAACGTGTTTAGGCAACAACACGAACGTCGAGGACGTTCGGCTTTCGACGGTCTCGCCGTGATCGAAGACTGTACCTTCATTTCCGCTGAAGGCGGTGGTGGGCAATGGCAAGCGAACCTCAAAGACTGGAATCGATTCTTGGAAATTGCTCGTTGTTCGGCTTTGGAATGCGCGGTATTCCACGATATACTCAGTGCGTTCGAGGCGACCGATGCTGAACTGAATTGGGGAGGCGAAACCAACCTAAAACAGATTGTGTCGATCTCGGTGACCTCAGTCGAAACTAGGGCATTCTTATGTGGACGGGTGGAGTGAATGGCGAACGAAAGGATCGACTTGGAAATGGATCAGAGATCGACTCTTTCGCCTTCGTTAGCGAATAGATTTCAGATTCTGTGGGAAGAGTCGAACAATCCAAGTCTAGAAAAATTCTTCCATGAAAACTTGATGGAGTCGACGAACCAACGATGTGAAATCATTCGGGTGGATTTGCGAAATCGTTGGGAACGGAATGAAGAGGTCTTTGTCGAAGAGTATTTACAACGCTTTCCGGAGATTCTAGAAACCGCTGGATTGGTGTTCGATCTTGCCTACTGCGAATATTTGCTACGTCGAGAACACAATCGAACCGTCAATGACGACGAGTTTATTGTACGCTTCCCTAGCATTGAAAAGGAGCTGCGAACGCAATTCGAGCTCGATCAAATTGTTCCGGTTGATGCCGGACGCGAATCAAGTGTTCCATCTGGCGATTCGAATACATGGGAGGCTGGAACGGCATTGACCGATGAACCGATCGATGGTCGCTTTGGCAGGTATGAGATCGAGGCTCCTTTGGGTCGTGGCGGGATGGGGAGAGTCTTTCTGGCACATGACACGACGCTCCAGCGATTGGTTGCGTTGAAGATCCCGTCTACCCTAGTCCTTCAAGACGCGAAATCCATTAAGAGGTTTTATCGCGAGGGGCAGGCATCGGCACGATTGAGGCATCCGAACATCGCCTCGGTATACGATGCAGGTGTCATTCATGGAATCCATTTTTTATCGATGGAGTACATCGACGGCATGACCTTGGCAGAGCGATTGAAGCAGTCTGGCACGATCGAGCCTACGAAGGCGATAGACTGGACCATCGCGATTGCCAGAGCGATTGACTACGCGCATCAAAACGGGATCATTCATCGCGATATCAAACCGGCGAACATAATCCTTCAGAAGCCAAAGGACAGTCCAGTGGTAACGGATTTTGGACTGGCACAGTTTCAAGCTGCACGTTCTGAAGGTAATACTTTCGATGGCAATTTCTGTGGTACGCCTGCCTACGCGTCGCCTGAACAGATCGCTCCGGACGCCGAGATCACCTATGCCTCCGACTACTATAGCCTTGGCGTTGTGCTCTTCCAAATGCTTACGGGACGACTTCCATTTGCCGGTTCTGCAGTTTCGATCCTGAGGCAGGCTACCACCGTTCCCGCACCAAAGCCCTCAGAATGCAATCGAAACCTACCAAAGAGTTTTGATGCAATCTGCAAAAAACTGTTGGCAAAGCTCCCTGAGGAACGTTATTCGTCAATCGATCTCCTCGTCGAAGACCTCGTTCGCGTCAGGGCTAAACATACTGGAAAGCCACTTTTGGACAGTGTTCAGAGTAAAATGAGGATGGGACGGAGAGTTTGGATCGTTCTCATTACCGCCACGCTTGGCACACTGATTGCAACGCAATTTACGAAGTCCCCCTTGAGCGAGGATATTCAAGACTCGCTGATCCCTGGATCTCAATGGGAAGGAACTTTTTCCTTCGATGGTGAGACTTACAAACCTGTGAACTTAGTGATCACGAGCCGCGAAAGCAGTGCGGTAAAAGGAATTTACCGAACGGAGGATAAGTTTGAATGGAGCGTAAGTGGTATCGTTCGAGATGACAAAATCGATTTCCGTTTTATTGCTACCGAACTCAAGGATGGGCCGCAGCTATTGATCGAACATGGGAAAATGGAGTGCGAGATCCATGACGATACCATCGACGTGACCTTTGTCGATTCGTCGGACAAATCGTCGACTCGATTTGAATTGAAGCGTGTGGTTCGGGCAAACCCAAAATAGTCAAAACCGACACGAGTAAAGTAGTAGCACGAGGCGCAAGTTAGTGATTGCTGCACCCAATTCACTAGCTTGCGCGTCGTGCTACTGGTGCTTACATGCCGCTGCTTGCTAAGGTCTCCTGATGCGAGAAATGAGGCCGTCCGACTTGACCGTTACACCATGAACCTTGCTTCGCAATTGTTCGGGATGTGGGGCGAAATCTTCGGCTGTCTTCAAGTCAACATAGTTCTCATTGACCAACCGAAATAGACTATCGGTAAACGTATGCATTCCATCGTGAGTCGCGTCTGCGATGATGGCGTGCAAATCTTCTTCCTGTCCCTTGCGAATGCGATCACTCACGGAGGGTGAAGCCAGCAGAACTTCGGTAGCAGGTACAACCTTGACCCCTTCCTTGGAACAAGGTAACAATCGCTGAGCCATAACTGCCCGCAGAGAGTTTGTTAGGCACGTCCTAATGAACGGATGTTCTTCGGTCGAGAAAAACTCAAGGATCCGAGAAAACGCTTGAACGGTATCCGCAGTGTGCAGCGTCGCAAAAACGAGGTGGCCTGTTTCGGCTGCCATTAAGCCAGCCAGCAAAGTTTCCTTGTCCCGCATTTCGCCGATGACAATCAAGTCCGGGTCCTGGCGAACTGCTCCGCGTAGGGCCGTTGGGAAGTCGATAACGTCGAGCCCTACTTCGCGTTGACTGATGATACTTTTCTCAGGTGTGAATAAATACTCGACGGGGTCCTCAATGGTGATCATGTTGTAAGCGCGTTTTCGATTCATGTGATTGATGATCGACGCGAGAGTCGAACTTTTCCCGCTTCCCGTTACACCGCAAATGATGACCAATCCATCTTGAACATGGTCAGCGACCTGTTCATAGACGGGCGGCAAATGCAAGGACTCGAAATCGGGGATTTTGGAATTGACCCTTCGAATCGCGGCGTGCAAACCTCCCCCTGCGTGAAAGACGCTACAGCGATATCGCCCATGATCGAAGTTATAAGAAAAGTCGACTCCTCCCTCTCGGTCCAACTGGGCCAGCAGTCTCATTGGGATCAAAGGCATCAACAGACTCTCGGTTTCTTCAGCACCAAGGGCCGGCAACTCCACACGATGAATGGTCGCCGCAACGCGCAACACCGGTGGCGAACCGATCTTGATGTGCAAATCCGAAGCTTCCACTTGCGACATCTTCAAAAGCAGTCGATGAATCATTAGGTCGTTTTGCATAAGTACTTTCAAACACGTTGAGTCGCCCACATAAACCTAGTCGTCGTACGGCGAATGGAAAAATTCCAACAAAAACGAAGCGTTGGCAAAACTGGTCAATTCTCGGTCTTTCTCTTATTTGGAGCGTTTGAGTCTGCCAACGGCCAGGGTTGGACGCCGACCCTTTCGGCCCATGTTTGCCATTTTTTGGACAAGTCTTCTACCCTTTCGAGATGACTGAGCGAAAGGTCGTGGGACTCAGTGCGATCGACGGCGATGTTGTAAAGCTCCCAACCCCGAGGATGTTTCGAGACCAGTTTCCAGTCGCCTTCACGTATCGCTCGATTGCCTTCATGTTCCCAATAAATCGGCTGTGAGCGATTGAACGATTGACCGTAAAACGCCGGCACAAGGCTTACGCCCTCCAAGGGACGAATCGATTCACCTTGATACTCACTCGGGTACGTCGCTTCAGCAAGATCAATGCAGGTTGCCATCAAATCGATCAGATGTGCAGGTTGCATTTCCAATGCATTATGCCGTGAAGCAGGAATGCCTTTAGGCCAGTGAGCGATGAGCGGCGTACTGATGCCCCCTTCATGCAGCCAGTGCTTGTACTCTCGAAAGGGGGTGTTGCTCACGTTTGCCCAAGCTTCGCCATAACCAACGTACGTATCCGCGGCGCCTGGTAAAACACCCATTCCCTGCCGTACCGGGAAACCATCGCGAGTTTGCTTGGGCGTCATGTCGGGTTGCAGGTATTCATCTGCCAAAGTCGGCAAGAAGGGTTTCGCATCGCGTTGACGGGAGGCCTTGGTGTTTGCACCGCGCCCCATGCCTTCGGCGCAGCCACCATTGTCTTGAAGGAACAGTATAAGAGTATTATCGAGCTGTTTCGTGCGTTCTAGTTCTACAATCAACCGACCGATGCCTTGGTCAAGTGAGTCGATCATGGCGGCGAACACCTCCATGCACCGAAGTTCAAACTCGCGATCGGCAACATTCTCCCATGCGCCTCCACGTTGTGGCGAAAGCTCGCTCATCGCATCGACCAGACCGAGCGACTTGAGGCGTTCTAGTCTGGCAGCCCGAATGCGGTCATAGCCTGCATCGTATTTGCCTTTGTATTTTGCTATGTCCGATTCCTTTGCATGCATTGGCCAGTGCGGTGCGGTATAAGCGACGTACATAAAAAAAGGCGAATCGATATGATCACGTGCATGCTCGCCGACAAATCTTGCTGCATGATCTGTAATGGCATCCGTATAATAAAACTCCTTCGGATTGTACGAAGGATCAGCGAAGGGTGAGATCAGCGTGTTGTTTCGGACAAGCGAGTTCGGGTCGAAGTAACTCCCGCCGCCGTGTATCGTACCGTAGAATCGGTCGAAGCCACGTTGCAAGGGCCAATTGGTTTTTTCCGCTTCGCTGCTGGGATCGATCTTCTTGGTGACATGCCACTTCCCAGACACGTACGTTCGATAGCCAGTGGGCTTTAGCACCTCGGCGATAGTAACACAACGTCGATTGAGATCGCCGCGGTACGCATCCAGACCGCGGTCGTCCATCATGTGTCCGATGCCGGTTTGATGCGCATAGAGGCCGGTCAGCAGAGTCGCACGCGTTGGGCAGCAACGCGCTGAGTTGTAAAACTGGGTAAAGCGTATGCCACGTTTTGCAAGTGCATCGAGGTTGGGTGTTGCGATTTCGCTGCCGAAACAACCTAGATCGGACCAACCCATGTCGTCGGACATGATCACCATAATGTTCGGTCGAGTCGCTTCTACACGAGCATTTGCATTGCTGTTTAGGACCATAGACATTGCTATCAACAACAAACCGATTTGCATTCGTTTTCCGATACGATTCATCGTTCGACCTCTAGATGGCTTTTAGTGTATTCGGCATATGGTTGCTCCAAGCTCCTCATTGTTTTGCATTGCGAGCAGATGCCTTTTCGAAAGCCAAATCGAGTTCAGGTGAACGTGCGTCAGCAAAGCGATCGAGGACTTTTTGCAATTCGCCTGCAGCCTTTTCGGCATCTCCGGTAAGAGAACTTTTCGCAAGCGAATGTTGCTCAAAAGGGTCTACGGCTAGGTCAAAGAATTCGCCTGTTCGGTAGAGTTTGTACCTCCGATTATGCGAAAACTCTTTAACGGTCAGATCTGCTTGCTGTCGCGGCGAATACCACGAATAGAGCCACTCGCGTGGAGTGCCTTTCTCCCCTCGTAACTGTCCACCAAAACTTACTCCGTCCGAGTTGACTGGAACGATGACGCCCGCAGCCTCGCAGATCGTAGGCAGAATGTCGACGCTGCTGATTAGGTCCTGATTCACGCTGCCAGTCTTGACCACTTGTGGCCAACTCGCAATGAGCGGGACATGTGTCCCTCGTTGGGTGGTCGTTCCCTTGCCACCGCGATAGTCTGTGCGTTGAAAGCGACTCGTCACTTTGCCGAGAGTACCGTTGTCTCCGATGAATAGCAAAAGCGTGTTGTCTCGAATCCCCAGTTCGCTCAGTTTGGAATCGAGTTGCCCGATTAGCTTGTCCATGTACTTTGTCATGTCGGCAAAGTGTATTACATTGTTATTCACTCCTTCGCCGATCGCTTTCGGATCCCAATCATGGCTTTCCGGCGTGGGCTGAAAAGGGTCGTGTGTAAGGGTCATCGGATAATACAAAAAGAAGGGCTTATCCCTGTGACGTGTTACGAAGTCAACGGCGAAATCGTTTAACAGTTTGGGACCGTACTCGCCATGGTCAAAGTTTTTTTCCTCGCCGTTGTATTCCAAACCTGGATTGGCATAGCGAGGTGGCCGACGCGTATGTTGCCACAGGCACGACTCGTTGAAACCGAAGTGCTTCGGCGAATCAAGCTCGCGGCCCAGTTGCCACTTTCCACAGACAGCCGTGGAGTAACCTGCGGTTTGCAAGAGATTTGCGAAAGTTGTTTCGGATCGAGGAAGCGTACCGAAGTTGACGTAGTTGCGAACGTTGAATCGCCCGGTCATCAATTGCACGCGTGTTGGAGTGCATAGTGGCTGCACATGACAGTGCTCAAATCGCATCCCGGTTGCGGCTAGGCGATCTAGGTTCGGCGTCTGGTAAGATTCGCCGCCATTGGCCGTCAAGCATTCGTAGCCAAAATCATCGGCTAAGATGACGATGATGTTCGGCTTGGCTGCATAGAGTACAGGGCGGCAAACGAAAAAAAGCGTTCCAAACAAGAGTACGATACGGATTGCATAAAGCAGTCGTTGCGTCCTCATTTGGTCGTTCCTATGCCGGCAGTTGCGGCAGCCATGGCCTCCGAGATGTTCTTCTCGCCTACCGGTTGCTTATCGTCGAA
>JANLRK010000639.1:0-26525 GCA_031361585.1 Pirellula sp.
TCTTGATGACAGCCAAAGCAGTTTGCTCGCAAGATTGGTAGGACGTCCTTGGCGAAGCTCGGTGAAGTTGATTTCAAGATTTCATCGCCACGAAGGTCGTGCTGGCGAACAAGGCAGACCAACAGAATGAGCGCTGCGGTGGAAAAAATGGAACGGCGTAGGCCAAACGACATGAATTCCAACTCCTTGTGTGCAGAGCCCAAAAATTTAGGCCCCGACGAATTGCGGGACGAACATTAAAGCCGAAAAGAAGTACAGCTCTAAAGTCGCGGTTTTTAAAGGCGGGACGAGTTAAACCTGGGAAAACTCAAGTCTTAAGGATAGCTAGACTCACCGCATTCGTCAATAACGGCGGAAATCTCGCTCGGAACAAGCAACACGTAGGTCAGCCTGTCCTCAGGCTGACGTCAAGCGACAGTTCAATCATCTATATTTATGGCGTCCGGCAAGCTAAAAGCTTCCAGTAGCATGACCACCTGGGCCGTGCGGAACTCGGGCCAGGGGCCCAAGCTACGAATGCCAGTCGCCGAACAGGCGAACCATGGATGTCTCTGCGAAACCGAATCCCATCGCTTGTGAATAAACGATCAATTCTTTTAACATTGGCCCGCAAAAACGCCACGCATGTTAAAAATAGCGAGGCGCATTACGTTTAGCAAGTTTCCATCATCCTAACTCAATTCATTGCGACACCCTATGTTTCCATTGCGATCCATTTCTTTGGTCCTAAGCCTGTCATGCGTTCCTTTCTGGACTGGCGATATTGCTCTGCCTCAGGAAGCGACCAACCTGAAGAGTCCAGTGCAGTTGCCTGGTTTACAAAGCAATGGTCAAACACTGCTACCGAACGGATGGTCTTTGCGCCCAGCAGGGGAACAGGTCGATCTCGGCGACTTCCCAAGCCACATGGAGTTGTCGCCGGATGGAAAGTTTGCCGCGGTATTGCATGCCGGTTGGGGGACGCATGAAGTTCGAATCATCTCACTTGAAAACAAGAAGGTGACCTCCAGCGTGGTTATCGACCAAACCTTTCAGGGAATTCGGTTCAACGACGATGGCAGCAAGCTATTTGTCAGCGGCGCAGAGGATGAATGTGTGTACGTCTTCGGACATCATGCCGGATACTTGACATTGGACCGCAAGCTTCAGATCGTTGACCCGAAAGAAAAATTTGTCGTCTCGGCGTTAACGGGATTTGATAACGGCAAGAAACTGCTGGTGTGTGGCATGATGGCAAGTCAGTTGCTTGCAGTCGATGTTGCCACATCAAACAAGTTGGCTAAATTGGAGTTTCCAGCCGGTAGTTTTCCGTTCGAAGTTGTCGTTGCTCCGAACAAGAAGCGTGCAATGGTCAGCCTGTGGGGCAAGTCTTCGGTAGCCGTTGTCGATCTAGATTCGATGACCGTCGCCGGTGAGTGGCCCGTTCGAAGCCATCCCACCGAGATGATCTTTATCGACGACGGCAAACACTTACTGGTTGGATGCGCGGATGACAACTCGGTCGTGTTGCTGGAGACAGATACCGGAACCTCAAAGGAAATTATCCATACTTCGCTTTTCGCTACGAAGAAAAACGGGAGTACCCCAAACAGCCTTTCTGTTTCACCAGATCAAAACGTTTTGATTGTTGCCAACGCGGACAACAATAACATCGCGATGTTTGACATTCGCGAACGAGGCAAATCGAAGGCACTCGGATTCATTCCGGTCGGCTGGTATCCGACAAGTGTCCGCTTTTCAATGGATGGCCAAAAGATTTTAGTCACCAACGGAAAGGGACTCGCGTCAAGGGACAATGCAAAGGGCCCGAATCCGCTTCGCGAACCAGCTGCGTCAGTACGGGAATACATCGGCGGGCTGTTCAAAGGGACACTAAGCATTATTCCGTCGCCAGATCCAGCTCAAATGGTAAAGTGGACGAAAGATGCATATGCTGTTTCGCCGTTGCGACAAGACGAACAGCCCAATCTGCAGGAGCTTGCCAAAGACTCTGCTATTCCTGCCCGTGTCGGTGAATCGTCTCCAATCAAGCACTGTTTTTACATCATCAAAGAGAACCGTACCTATGACCAAGTCTTTGGCGATATGAAACAAGGGAATGGAGACCCATACCTGTGCATCTTCCCAGAATCTGTCACTCCGAATCATCATGCTCTGGCCAAGGAGTTTGTGCTGCTCGACAATTTTTATGTCGAGAGCGAGGTAAGTGCAGACGGTCATGAATGGTCGATGGCTGCTTATTCGACCGATTTCGTCGAACGTGTATGGCCTCTCAACTATCGAGGAGGAAAGGGAAAGATCGGATATACATCGGAAGGGGGCTTTGAGATCGCATTTCCATCGAGCGGATATATTTGGGACAAGTGCAAGAAGTCCAACGTGAGCTACTTTAGCTTTGGCGAGTTCATCCAAAATGGCGCCAAGGGAATGCCGGGGAAAGCCAGGGTGGCCGCTTTGGAGGGACATTTCGATCCATTTTATCGGGGGTATGATTTAGAGTATCGGGACACGGACCGAGCGAAACGATTTGCCGAAAAGCTGCTCGAATTCGAACGCGATGGAAACTTGCCACAGTTCATCGTCCTCCGACTTCCGAATGACCATACAACGGGTACGAAAGTCGGCAAACTGACCCCAACAGCTATGGTCGCAGACAATGACGTGGCTTTAGGACAAGTTGTTGAAACGATTTCGCAGAGCAAGTACTGGGATAAGTCTGCGATCTTCGTGGTTGAGGACGATGCGCAAAATGGTTCCGATCACGTCGACGCTCACCGCACGGTGGCGTTGGCGATAAGCCCATACATTCGAAAAGGAATCGTGGATTCGACTCTCTATTCGACCTCGAGCATGTTGCGATCAATGGAGTTGATTTTGGGGATGGATCCGATGACGCAATTCGATGCTGCGGCAAATCCGATGTATGCAAGCTTTGGCAAAACCGCAGACGCGAAACCATTTAGACACATGCCGGCCACCGCGGATCTGAATGCAATCAACACCGCGCTCGCCTGGGGTGCGGCGGAGTCAGAAACGTTGAATTTCGCGAAAGAAGACGCGGCAGACGATTTGATGTTAGGGGACATAGTTTGGCGAAGCGTTCGCGGGGCAAGTTCGCCGATGCCACCACCCATTCGAGCCGCGTTTGTTTTTGCAAATAATGCCAAAGAAGACGAAGACGAAGATGACGACGAAGACGAAAATGACGAATCAATAGAAGAAGACAAAAAGTTCGAACCTGAGCCGAAGTAAGTTTGAAAGTTTCCTGTCTAGGTGCTTCGGACTGCTGCCTTTGACTCTGGCTTTCGCTTTCTAAAGGCATTGGGAAGGCGGCATAATTCCTCAAATTGGAGTTTGTGCAAGCATCGGAGATTGGTGGGGCTTCGTAGAGCATTAGACTAAATCAGCAAATCACAGTGGGGACCCCTGTGCCACACTAGATCAGCAAATCACGGTGGGGACCACCGTGCTACACTAGATCCTGGCGAAAATTCTGAATCGGTTTGTTGAACCGTTGACAAAAACGGGGCGTAATCGATATTATTATCAAAAGCAATTCAATTGCATTTGCCGTTGCAAGGCGTTTACCGCTAGCGTCCCACATCGGCGTCAATCCCTCATCTTTCGGTGCTGAGCATGAATACTACCAAACGAAGTTTTCCACGCGATTCAACGGGTTTTACGCTGGTCGAGCTCTTGGTCGTAATCGCCATTATTGGGATTTTGGTTGGGTTGCTGTTGCCAGCCGTACAGGCGGCCCGCGAAGCCGCTAGGCGTGTTCAATGCATGAACAATGTGCGTCAAATCGGGCTGGCCTTAACCAACTACGAATCTGCGCACCGTCGCTTTCCCAGCGGATGGGTTGATTGGAAGCAGACGACCAAACCCGGTTGGGGTGTGAGCCAGTCGTTGCTGCCGTTTATGGAACAGACCAATATTTCCAACCGATTGGATACCAATTTCCCAATCGATTCCTCATCGAATGCCCCGTACCTTCAGACCATCGTCCCAACTTTTATTTGCCCCTCCGATCCGGGCGAATCGGTTTTTGAATTGGGGGCTGACACCGGTATCGATGAGGATGGTGGACACAACATTGATCGTGGGCCAAAACTTTTTCGAATCTCCAAATCGAACTATGTCGGTGTCTTCGGGACTTTGGAGATCGATGATTTTCCCTATAAAGGTGACGGCGTTTTCTTTGGCAACTCGTTCATTCGAATGAGGGACATGGTAGATGGCGTCAGCAACACGATCATTTTTGGCGAAAGGGGCAGTCGATTGGGAGGCTCACTTTGGCATGGATATATCTCGAGTGCCGCAGGCGCTTCAGCGAGATTTTTGGGAACAACAGACCACGTACCGAACAGCCCCGTTGGTCACTTCGATGACTTTTCCAGCTATCATACCGGCGGAACCCACTTTGTCTTTGGAGATTGTTCGACCAAATACATTTCAAATAGCATCGATCTGCAGGTTTACCAAGCACTTGCGACTCGGGCAGGTGGAGAAGTTCCTAAATCGTATGATTAGCTTTTGAAAACGAGGACCAAATGAAATTCGCGATTTGCAACGAGACGTTTGGCGATTGGCCTGTCGAACAAGGATTTCAATTCGCGAGGAAATTTGGTTACACCGGAATCGAAGTTGCCCCATTTACCTTGGGCAAAAGTGTCTACGACATCACCGATTCGCAGCGTATCGAATATCGTCAAGCCGCGACCGAACATGGGCTCGAGATCGTTGGATTGCACTGGCTATTGGCCAAGACGACGGGCTACCATTTGACTACCGACGACTTGAGCATCCGGTCCAAGACGAGCGAGTATCTTTGTGCACTTACCCAGTTGTGTAGCGAACTGGGTGGCAAGCTCATGGTCCTAGGTTCGCCATTGCAACGTAATTTCCCGCCTTCGATGAATCACGAAGTAGCCATGGCCAATGCGGCCGATTTGTTGGCAATGGTGGTTCCAAGTTTGGCGCGGTACGGAATTCAAATCGCCATCGAACCGCTTGGACCTGCAGAAGGAAATTTTTTAAATCACGCCTTCCAAGCGAGGGAGTTAATCAACATGATCGGCAGCCCACAGGTCCAACTGCATCTTGATGTCAAAGCCATGAGCAGCGAGGGCGAGGCGATCGAGGCCATCATCCGCAGGCATTCGGATCTCATGATTCATTTTCATGCCAACGATCCCAATCTACTCGGGCCAGGGATGGGCGACGTCAATCAAAGGCCCATCTTTGCGGCACTTAAAGAAGTTCACTACGCGGGCTGGGTCAGTGTCGAGGTGTTTGACTATTCGCCAGGGGTCGAAACAATTCTTAGCCAAAGCATGTCAAATATGCTCGCTGCGATTGGCTAGTGTAGCTCGATGCACAGCCGAGACTTCGAAGTTTTATTGGTCGAAAATCCAAGTGCTAACGCAACCTTGATCCGCTTGCGTGGTTACTGCTGCAAAGTCAGCAAGATAGCCTCTTCGATGTTTGATTTGATCCGTCCATGGAATGCGTTTGCTAAAGTCGACGTCCGCATGGACTGTTCCATTCTCTAAATCGAATGCAATTGAGTCGCCGTCTTGGACCATTCCAATTGGCCCGCCCATGGCGGCTTCCGGTGAACAGTGAACACCGATCGCCCCGCTCGACACACCTGAAACCCGCGTGTCCGAAATCAAGGCAACTTTCCCCTTGAGCTCTGGCATGGATAGAGCGGCCGTTGCTACGTGAACCTCCGGCATTCCTGCAGCAACAGGACCAAGTCCCCTTAGGACAACCACATGTCCTGGCCGAATGCGATTTTCGACTGCTGCTTCTGATACCGCTTTTCCGGATTCAAAGCAAATTGCCGTACCTTGAAAACGAGGCGAATCGAGGATTGAGATTTTGAAGACAATACCCTGAGGAGCAATGTTTCCGAAGCAAACTTGAATGTCCGCGTACTCCTTCCATGGCTTTCCAAGGGGCGCGATGAGCTCATTGGTTGTAGGAACTTCGGTTGCAACATTTAGATTGCTTTCCAACGTTTCACCTGTGACCGTCATGCAATTTCCGTCCAGCAAACCTGCTTGCAACAAATGGCGAAGCAACATGTTCGTACCTCCTAGGCGATGCAGGTCGACCATGGTTCCTGTCCCTCTCGGTGCGAAATTGCAATAGACCGGAGTTCTACGGCAGATCACTTGTATGTCGCGCAATCCAAACTCAATATGCGCTTCGCGAGCTAATGCCAATAAATGAAGAACGCCGTTCGTCGATCCACCAATCGCAGCAATGGCCGACATTGCATTGGAAAACGCCTGCCGCGTAAGGATGTCTCGCGGTCGCACATTCATCTCAAGCAATCGACGAACCGCTTTGCCTACGCGACGGCATTCCAAATTCTTTCCTTCGTCAATGGCAGGCATCGAAGAAGTATTGGGAAGGCTCAAGCCAATCGCTTCCATTGCGATTCCCCATGTGTTGAACGAAGCCGCAATGCCGCAGCCACCTGGGCCAGGACAAGCTGTACGCAGTATGGCTTCTGCGTCTTCCGAAGGCATTTGTCCGGCACGAAACCGAGCTTGAGCATCGTATACGTCGAAGATCGTGGTCGGTTTCCCCTGATGACAACCGGGCATGATCGATCCGCCGTTGACAATCAGCCCTGGAAAATTTGTCCTGGCCAACGCCATTGCAAATCCTGGCCCATTTTTGTCACAGTGATGTAAGCCAACCAAGGCATCATAGCGATGTGCTTCGCAGACCATCTCGGTTCCATTCGCAATGAGGTTGCGTGAAACCAGTGATGCGCCTCCATCCGGACCGCCTTGGACTAGGTTGTCACTGACTGGCGAAACCCCAAACGGAAATCCAATCAAGCCTGCTTCGACGCAACCCGCTTGAATGCTTTGCGCCAATCGATAGCTGTGTACATTGCATAGATTTCCCTCGAGCAAAGGGGTTCCGATCCCAACGTGTGGCTTTTCGAAGTCCTCTTGGGTGAAGCCCAAGCCCCAGAAGAACGCGTTAACACCCCTTTGCCAGCCCTGTGTAAGTTGGCGAGAGTTCCAATTCAGATCGAATGTCATTTCGAAAACTCGAGAATTCGTTTAGAGGTTCGTCGCATCAAGGTGATTATTCGAAAGGCCCGCAAGTTGGTGACCACGTGCTTTGATACAAGCGAAATTCAATGGTGGTCCTGCTCCGGTTCGGCCCAAGTTCGGGAGTTACCTGACTCATCAATTTCAACGTGGATTATGTTCGCTCGGCAACAGACGGGGCAGTCTTCTAAGTACCGTTGACTGCTCCCGTCCGAGAGATCCAACGGTATGATTATTTCTTCGCCACATGCGTCGCAAATGTAACTCGCTTCTTCCTGCATGCTTTCGTTTCTATCTTCGGATGTGTTGTTACGAAACTCGAAATCAGATTCCAGCAGAGGAAGTAGATTACCGAAAGCCAGTTGCTGGCAAGTCCATAAGAGAACCGACAAACTGGAGTCGTCCGCGAGCCGATGATCGCTGCCCACTTCGATCAACAACTCGGATGGCAATCCGCTTATCGATATCAGTTCTTCGCTATCTTCAAATGGAATGACATCGTCCCAGCGACTGTGAAGGACCGCAGAGTTTGGCTTGAGCCTTCTGGCTGTACCCCATTTTTTCCAAGCAGGGCAAAGGAGTACCAAAGGTATGTCGCCTGACTGAATGTTTAAGGCCACGGCGCCACCGCGTGATGAACCAACCACACAATCAGGACAGTGCAAATCGAAGGCTGCTTGTGCAGTCTGCATCGCGAGATCGAAGTTGTCGTCATCGAGCTTCGGATTGACAACTTGGCACCCATGTTTTTGAAGGTAGCTTGGCTTGACCCCACCAGGAACGGAATGCCAACCATGGAGGAAAAGAATTTTCATGGGCGACCGGACAACGTTGGAGTCGGATTGCTATCGGCCACGTCGAGCCCTTGCCGAGTCCAACAATTCGTCGCGGGTCACTTTGCCGTCACGATTCTCGTCCATGGTCCAAAACGAGTAGTCTCGCACAATGCGTGGAACTTCTGTTCTCACAATCATGCGGTCACCATTGGTGTCAAATCGAGACAAGAAATCGTCTGCAAAAGCAATCGCCTTTGCATCGGCTGCTTCGCTCGTTTCGGCCGCGTTGTCATTCGCGGAAGCTTTGCCTAACCTCATTGTCTGTCCCGACTTTTCCGAGTTACCAATGGTGCGAGGTCTTGCGACTTCAAAAAAAGCGACGGCCATTTCCTCCCATGTTTGATCGCCCCACATGACGAATTCATTAGGATTCGGATTAAATGGGTTTGCAACGGAGTTGTCGAACGTTGCAGTAAAAGACAGACGATCGATATCGCGTAAAGGGATTGGTTCGCTCCACTCGTAAGTATGTTGCCAATTGAAATCGTAGTGAGGAACATCCAATTGGATGGATTCGCTGTCTCCACTGCGAGTTCGTACTTGAAACGATTTTCCGCGAAGGTGCATATGCGGCATGGCAGCCAGTAACATGCCTTCCTTTGGGAGCCATGAAACACTTGCATCAACAGCATGCTCTGCAACATTGGGTGGAATCTCAAATTCCTGATCGATGCCGGCGAGCGTAAACACTTCGTGGGTTACGGATGCCTCGTCGATAAAGTTGAGACCGATCTTCGTTTGATCGAATTGCGCTTTGCCGTTCGGGGTGTAGTGCATTTGAAACACGAATTTCGATCCCGCAGGTATGCGTCGAGCGAATCCAGGAGGGAACTGTGTCGCTCGCTGGCCGGGGACATACGCGGTAAGCCAGCCGATGCCAGTAAAGCTCTCACCATCTGGTGGGCGAACGAAAACGATGGCGTGGTGCACGACCTCGGGACTGCCCGGAATGACCTGAGCCGCTGTAATCCATTTGTCCTCCCGTATGCCAGGATCGACGACAAAGTATTGGTAGTCTACCGAACCATCGGCGGGAACTGCATATGGCTTGTCTCGCATCTCGACTACCTTGTCTGGCTGTCTTGGCAATCGCCATCCGTCAAGAAACGTTGGCTTGGTTGGCAGGTCCTCAAGCTTGCCTAATGGCATTCCAGCAGCGATCCATTCTCGGATGGTTTCAAGCGACCCTTCGGGCATCTGCCTAGCGTTCTTAAACGAGCCGTGTTTCGGGTCGGCGTGCCAAGGTGGCATTCGCTTTTGTTCGATGACTTCAACAAGCATGTCGGCCCATCCAACCACTTCATCGTAGCTTGAAATGTCGAACGGCCCGATCTCGCCAGAACGATGGCATTCAAGGCAATTCGCATAGAGAATCGGCGCTATGGTTTTGCAATAAGTGATGTCGGTTTCGCGAGTGGTCTGTTTTTGAAAGGTGATCAAACAGCCGACGGGTTGAGTCGAAGCGACCGACACAGGTTTGTTCATAAGCAATTCTTCGATGGCATTTTGAAGGTCCATTCGACTTGGTGCCGAACGCTTAATGCCGGGCGAAAATTGGTCGTCAATTCGTCCACGATAAACGATGTCCCGGGTCGCATTGAGTACGACCACTTCGGCTGTTCGCGTTGCTCCGAATCGCCTTGCGAGACTTTGGTCTTGGTCCTTGGCAAATGGAAAGCTCAGTGAAAGATCCTTTACAAACTGGCTCAGTTCCGCCAACGAGTCATGCGAGTTGCTATTGATGCCTACAAATCGAACGCCACGTCCCGAATAGTCTTTAGCCATGGCTTCCAAGCGTTGGGCGTAGGATCGAGCTACTGGACACTCATTGCCAAGGAAGGCGAGGACATAAATTGAATCGGATTTCCTAAAATCAATTTCCTGACCGTCCAGCGCGGTTAGCTTGAGGTCGCCAAACGATTTACTTGTTTCGGCCCCGAGAGAATTCGAAGCAATAACAACGAAGACGGACAAAAAAACGAACAGGAATCCTGGGTATTTCATGTATTTATCCAACACGATCGTGAGATCACTGTCCTGATTTCTAGATGACAAACTGCTGGGGAAAGATTGGTTCAACAAATTAAGACCATTGTAGCTTATCTGCGAGGAAAGGTGGCATATCCGCTACGGAGTTGCGGATCTACGTGTGCCACTCAAGGGGCCATTCGTTCCGCTTTGGAAATTATTGCAGTCGGCTTGCGGAAATGGGTTGAATCGATCCAAATTGGCACATCATCCTTTCTAACTCTGGAGAACCATCGAATGCGACTCAAAAATTTCAAGTTATTTACACTGACAATGCTGATGTGCTCCATGGCCTCGACACAATGCTTGGCCGATGTCGGCGTCAATGCGAAGCCGCTGCCTGGGGCGGAAATGATTCTCGATGGGTCAAGGAACATGCTAGATGAGAAATGGATGTACTGGGAAGGGCCGCGATTCTCAAGCAAAATGCCAATCCAATGGAAAATCGTTGACGATCCCGTCGATAAAGGGTTGGTAGTGATGACCGCTGACCCAGCTGCCGCTGGCGGCAAATATGGCGCAGCAGACATTGTAACGAAGAAGGCGTATAAGGATTTTCGATTGCACGTCGAGTTCTTAATCGTCAAAGCTGGCGGGAACAGTGGAGTCTACCTTCAAAATCGATACGAGATCCAGATTCTAGACGGAGACAAGACTAACCATGGAATGGCGGCAATCATCAACGAAGCTGCCACGGACTACGACCTTTACAACGGTCTTGGTAAATGGAACTCCTACGACATTACCTTCCGTGCAGCTCGCTTCCACGACGGCAAGATTAAGGAACAGCCGATGGTTACGCTCTATTTCAATGGCAAAAAAGCTCATACAAATCACAGCATTTCCAAGGTGTGGGGTGGCGCTAACTCCGGCATCGACGGCGGCAATGACGGCGGACGCGGAATCACCGACGTGCCCGGCGGTCTAAAATTGCAAGCAGAGGGGCACGACGTGCGCTACCGAAACATCTGGATCAAAGAGTTGGTTTTGGAAAAACCAGATACCGATTTTAAAGATTAAAGATTAAAAAATAAGGTATGTTGGAAAACGACAAAGCCATCTGGTTGGAAATTGGACGCGATGCGATGGCATGTCGTTTCGAAGTGCTGCTGAACCCTGGCAAGCCAACCAACGGACCTGAAGCAGCCGTGAAGGCTTTGGATACGATCACATACTTGGAGCAATTGCTAAGCGTTTACATTCCTAGTAGCGAACTGAGTTTGGTGAACGATCGTTGCTTGGAGATGCCGGTGAAAGTATCGGAATCAACCTTCGCATTGCTTGAACTTGGGCTTTCTATCTTTGAAAAAACGAACGGTGCTTTCGACATGACCGCAGCCAAGCTCTCAAAAATTTGGGGGTTTTATCGTCGACAAGGAAAAATGCCGACTGACCTTGAAATTGGTCAGGCGCTCTTGCAAGTCGGTATGGAAAGCATTGCACTATGCGCCTTGGGTAAAACAGTTCGATTTAAGAAGCCGTTGGAGGTGAACCCGGGTGGCATAGGCAAGGGCTTTGCATTGGATTGCGCAGCCTCGAATTTACAGGCAGATGGAGTCGTTGATTTCGCGTTCCATGGTGGCAAAAGCAGTATCTTCTGCAACGGAAACCAATCCTCCAGTGGTGAAGAACAAGGCTGGCGAATCGCGGTACGTCACCCAGAACAGTCGGAGAGGATTCTTGGTTACTTGACTCTATACGATCAAGCGTTGGGGACGAGTGGCCCTGCAAATCAATTTTTCTATTTCAAAGGAAAGCGATTCGGTCACATCATCGATCCACGAACCGGCTGGCCAGCCGACGGAATGTTGAGTGTAACTGTATTGCATCCTAAAGCAGGCTGGGCAGATGCAATGGCGACCGGGTTGTTCGTTATGGGAATCGACGGTGCAATCCAGTATTGCGAACAAAACCGAGAGACGGTAATGCTCGCAATACTGCCTGGAAAACGGGACGGAGATTGCGAGATCGTGACGTGCAACATGCAACCAAGGCAGTGGGTTCGTGCCAAATAGCACGACGCGCAAGCTAGTGATAGCGAGTCCATAGCAATTTCATAATACGAGCTAGTGATTGCGATTCAAAAACGCCTTCTCTACCCAAAAACGCATGTGAATCGTTTTTTTGTTCAGAACTCGGCAAGGCCTCAAATTTTGGGCTGAATTTTCGAAAATTGATGGGTTGCATCAAGTTTGAGGGTTGTTCCGCCGAAAACCTCAATAGTGATTTTGCGGATCGTCGCGACTGGGAATAGACTTCATTGGCTACTACCTTGACGAACCACCTTGAGGAACCTAGACTGCTGGCCAATTAAACCCAGTCAGCAAAACGACTTAGGTCGCTTTGAATTTCCCCCAGGAGTTCTGTCGTGACGAAAAAAGAGATCGTGAAAACGATTTCCGATGAGACCGGGCTAAACCAACAGCAGATCAAGACAATTGTCCAAAAGACATTTGATGCGATTGTGATGACATTGGTGGAAGAAGGTCGAATTGAGCTCCGTAATTTCGGAGTGTTCCAAGTTCGGCCCCGGGCTGCACGGAAGGCACGCAATCCTCGAACGGGACGTCAAGTTGAGGTCCCCGAGAAGTTTGTTGTGACTTTCAAGCCTGGAAAGATCATGGAGCAGAAAGTCAATGCAATCGAGGGTAGTCCACTTGCCCAGCAGATTCGCGATGAGATCGCGTCCGGCAAATTGCAGGTGACACTGGAAGACGATGAAGACGAGAATATCTCGGACTCATAGCCAGCCAGCACTTGATTGAATTAAGAACGGTTGAAACAAGGTCATTGCGAGACTTTTCACGGAGGATCGGTCATGCGTCGTAGAATTTGTTTGGCGTTATTGGTTTGTTGCTCATCGCTTCCTATGGTTGGATGCGCATTGCCGATCTACTCAGCCAATCCAGCCAAACGAGCTGAGCAAATGATCTACACATCGGAAGACCTCCGGTCCTTGGTTCAGGAATGGGAACGATTTTGGTTCCTCGATCAGCCTAGCCACATGACACCATTCCGTGTTCACGGCGGCGTGATTTAGATCGCTAGTCGGCAAAAGCAGACGATGATTATCTTTCTCCCCCTGAACTGGTGACAAGCGCTTCGAGCGCCAATTCATCGATGTCCTTTGAGAGAAAACGTATCGATCCATCGAAGATTACGGCATTCGATCCCATCGGGCGAAAGCAATCGAGCAGATCCAATTTGTCTAAATCCAAGTCGTCCGGTTTAGTCCAAGGGACCGCATGCGCATCGTCGACCTCGAAAAATGCGATTGTTCGAGCTAGACCATCTGTAATATCCTGGAACCTGGGCTTGTCTGAGCTCCAAACTGTTCCTTCGTAGAACGGTGCTAAATAGACCGTATGTCCCCGTGGTCCTGCGAAACTTGGGTGGCTGAAAACAGCTGGCATTCTTTCAACCAGTTTGATGTTGTGCTCGCTATCCCAAGGCTCGTCCAAGTGGAATTGCTGATACAAAGCTGCTTGTTCCATGTATGGAAGTAACGCGACTCGCCAACTGAGAAGCGGCTTGCCGTTAGCGTCCTTGGAAACGCGTACAGGCAACTGCCTATGAGCAGATTCGTAGTTGTGCATACTCAGACCAATCTGTCTTAGATTGTTGGACGATTGCACTCGCCGAGCAGCTTCGCGAGCAGCTTGAACCGCTGGCAGTAGCAATCCTGTCAAGATTCCAATTGTTGGAATCGTGTATGCAAACTCCCCTTGGATTGCGATTTCATTGCCGTCGACCTTCCATAACTCTGCCTTCGATAGAAATACTTTCAAACGTTTCAAATACTCTCTGGCGGCCATTTTGACTTCCGCGGAGATCTGTTTGTCACCATCAATGGCAGCTAAAATTGCTTGCTCTCCAAAGACCATCCCATTCTTCCGAAGGCGTTCCAGTGCGGCTGCAAGCCTCTTCGTTGATTCGCCGTCATTTGCAACCAGTTTCAATTCAATCTTCCCGAATGAGCCGAAAGGATCCGTTCCGCTCACCAAGTATTGAAGTTCATCAATTACGACTTGAATGTCGTCTTTCAGTTGAGGCGGAACGCGACCGCCGACGTCGGCAAATGCACCATCAACAATTGGTCGAACAGCTTCAAACGCCGTAATAGTCCGGTAAGGGTTTTTGGACAATCCTGCCAGCTCAATGATCTTGCTCGGTTTGGATTTGGTGGACATCATCCTTCTCAAAGTCGCCTCGGTTCCGAACAAAAGCGTTTGAGGATCATACTGAACGACTTTCATCGGGGCTCCATGCACATTCCTAAACTGCATGTCCTTGACCTTTGGTGAAGTCGAAATTCCCGCGAACAATTTATCGTTCAACATAGCAATATCGACAGGTACCGTAGTCTTAATACTTGCGCCGAATTCGGGGCCATTTACGCTTGGCATACCAGCGGTGATGTCAACCGTCGCAATCAGCAATGGATCGATTCCTAACTCTTGTTTTCCGAACGCCGAAATGACCTCCCATGGAATCATTTCGAGTTCTTTGCGATTTCTCAACGCTGCGATATCAATCGATGTCAGGCTCAGCGAATCGCGAGGAATGGATTGATAGCGATCGGGTGCCAGTTGTGCTTCTGCCCGATTGGGTAGAGTAAAAAACAGAATGGCCAATACGGCGCAAAAACACCTTCTACAATGTGCCTGTGGAATTGAACTCATGAAAGATCCTTTAAAAAATCTCGGTCGTTGGACGTTGTCGACGCATTGTATTGCAATGCCAGCGAAAAAGCGAAACTTGCGGATGGCAACGTCCTAAAATCGGATTAATCGTCATAGCGCTACCCAACACAATGCGAAATGGTTCGCTGCTTGTTTTTTTAAAGCAGCCTACCCCTCTGAAATACCGAATTCTAGGCGTATCACAGGGAAGTGATACGCAAAATTTCAGAAGGAACTGATCAAATGAAGAACGCGCTTTGCTTCATAGTCATCTTAAGCGTTGTTTACTTTTCCGCCGGTTGTACTCCACGGATTCGTGTCATCGCAAATCCGAAACCGCATCAAAATGGCATCCGATACTACCGACCCAAACCCTATCTGCTCGTCACGTCAGGTCAAGTCGCGAAGATCACCAACTCGTCCGACAAGACGGTCACCACCACCACGGTTCCGGATATAAGATACGTCAACATTCAACTTCAATACTTGCCCGATTTCGAAGAGGAATATGCGCTCGATGTTAGAACAGGTTTTGGAACAGCAGATGTTAGCATAACACTGGACGATGGTTGGAACCTTACTGCGGTAAATCAAAAGCTCGATTCGAAAACAAATGAAAATATACGAGCCGTTTCCGACTTGATCGGCTCAATCGCCAAAAGCGCTGCCGCGTCAGCGCCTGATGACAAGTCGATTCGGAATGCCTCCGGAGCCACGTTTTCTATCCAAGCGACCAACGTCCCTTTGGGATACTATGAATCGGTCATTGGTCGAGATTCCTGTGGTCGCAAACGCCTTTATGGCTTTCGCTATCTCGGGTTCATTCCCTACGCGGCCTGCCCCCAACAAATGAACGGAATGGAATGCAGCAATTGCCAATCGACGGAGATGTACGGACTTGTGTTTGAGGGAGATTCCATGGTCTTCCGACCATTGAACCAAGTCCAGCAGCTTGATCGAAGCAATCAATTCCAGGAAGTTGCTGCAACATCGCCCAGTTCAACGGCCAAGGTTGAGCGAACCGTCGTCTTTACGAAAGAGGGTGAAGCGTCCAAAGCCAACGTTACCGTCACCGATGCATTTACAGTCGAACGTAATCGCAACGACCAAATTGAAGTTCCACTTCCAACATTGAAAGTTCCAGTAACGGACAATTCTAGATAAGCCAGTAGCATGGCCCCCTGGGCCGTGCGAAACTCGGGCCAGGAGCCCAAGCTACTGTAGCCAAACTTCAGCCGGTCGCCTAACTGAGAAACAATTGCAATAGTGGCCGATCATTCCATTGCGAGACAATTTCGACGCCAGCGCGGTAAGCCGTTGAACAATCGACAAGTGGCGCAACTTTGGGGGCAATACGCAACAGCACCCCGATCCCTGACTTCACTGGAGCTGACGCGCCGCACCAGGCGAATGAACATCGGATCGGAAGACGTGTCCGACGCCAGAAATGAAGCGGCTTCCAAACAATTGGCTCAAGTGAAATCGCAACCGCGTCGCTTGGAGGATTGGGTCAAGGTAAATCGAGCTTTGCGAGGTGTTACGATTGCACCCTCGCAACGGCACAGATTGCATATCGAGGATATCGAGGAACTCCTAAAGCCACGCTGCGGTCATTGGAACATCGCTCCGGAAGGGATTCCCAATTTCCCTGATCGGTTGCGAAAGGGTTTTGAGTGGGCTCAGCAAACAGAAAAAGGTTGGGACAAGTCGAACATAACTATTTTTGTAAACTCTCACAACCTATTGCCTTTGGGAATCGACGCTAGTAACTTCCAAAGAGCCATCGAGCGGGCCGCCGGCACATGGAATCAAGCTAGCGTTGGCTTTCAAATTGGGTTCGCGGACAGCGTCTCACAGGCAGACGTTGTGGCTTCTTGGAGTTCCGAATCGCTAGATCCACACGGCGTTCTCAGCGACAGAGTTACCGCCCATGCGGATTTCCCTGAGCCCAATACCATGTATTCATCATCTCCGCCGCTCAGCATGTGTTTTAATCGCCTGAAACTTTGGAGCAGTCATATTGATGATGACGTGAATGAACCAACTCTTTTTGACATCGAGTCCCTGGCCTTACACGAGATCGGTCATTGCATTGGTCTATTTCATCGCGGTCAGGGTAGCATCATGTATGAGATTGTCGAAAAAGGACGACATCGCGACTTGGATAGCGATACTATTCAAGCCGCCCGAAATCTCTATGGGGTCTAGCTCAAGAGTAGATCGATCATTGACGACTTTGGCGAATCAACGTCATGATATGCCTTGTTCGGCCTGCGGTGAAGCCATTTGAGGCTGCACTAACATCGCGAAGTCGCACCCGGCAGGTGCGACCTACCCCGACACCGCTCCACAAGAGATTGTAATACGAATGCAAAGCATTGAAGATAAACGAGACGAACGGAACCAAGTCGAAGACGAAACTCGCTTGAGTGAGGTATCGCGAGTTGCCCACCACGTGTATTTGCATCGAAACCTTGGATTTGTGGGGGCTTTTTGGGGTGTCGGCGGTGCTATGGCAGTGCTCGGTTTTGCAGTGGCTCGTATGGTGGGTCATTGCGTCGAGGCAATGAACTACCCGCTTGCCGTTCATCATTGGATAATACTCATTGTCTGGACGATTTTCATGGCCTATAGCGAAGGCTATCGTGGGTTTCAGCGAGGCTATTCGCCCCGCGTGGCTGCCCGTGCGCTCTATTTGCGGAATCACTGCACTAGTTTTAGACTGTTGCTGGCGCCCTTGTTTTGCATGGGTTTTTTTGATGCGCCCCGCCGACGAAGAATTACGGTATTTGTATTGATCTTGATGATCACGATGCTCGTGATTCTTTTTCGACAACTCCCGCAACCGATGCGAGGAGTCCTGGATTTCGGCGTCGTCATCGGATTGTCATGGGGGATTCTGGCGACATTGGTTTACTTCATCAAGTACCTCTTTTCCGACGAAGTCCCGTTTGATGCAGAAGTCCCGTTTGATGCAGAAGTACAGGACATTCAAGCCGCCTCGGATTAGTTTGCTTTGCTTCAATCACCATTACTTTAGTTCAATATCCAAGCTTCCAAGCAAACCATAGTCGGCATGGTACTTGCCTTTTTCCGCAACGTGAATTTCTCCCAACGCCCCACAGATGATGATGTCCCCGCCGTGGAGTGTGTAGCCTTGATCGACGATTTCGTTGACCACTGCGATGAGATTCTTCCACTGTCCACCTAAGACATAATCGCCCGATGTTTCGTGCAATGTCTTACCGTCTTTTTGAAGCTTGATTTTGATACTGTCTGGATCGACTTCATCCGGTGTGCCAGCACTTTTGCCTACTAAAAACCGCGACGATCCAACATTGGCAGCCAGCGAATCTGCGGCTGTCATTTCACCATCCATTCGAATGCGAAGATTCGCAGGGACTTCAATGACGGGTACTACGGCTTCGAATGCGCCTTTGATGTGTGCGACTGTTTTGATGCGTGTCGAGATATCGACGCCATTGCTGACAATGTATCCAATTTCCGTTTCAAGAATAATCGATTCGGGCTTCCCAAGTTCTAGCGTCATACCCTTCATTGCATCGATACGTCCCGAACGAAACAGGACTCCGAACAGCGGCTTGTCGAGCCCATGTTTCTTTTGAGCTGCCGCGTTGGTGTAGGCGGCTTTATAGCCTGCGGGTCGTCCGCCAGCCAGTTGCTGTCGCACCAACCGACGCTGAACAGCATATCCATCTGCAATCGTGAAATCCTTATGGTCCGTAGATAGTCTTTTCACCGAATCGTTACCCGGAAGCAACGCTAAGAGCTTGTCCGCATACGGACCCAGATACGACTTATCCATGAATCCTTGTGCCGCAATAAATTGTAGGTAGCTCGCTTTCCAACCATTCAATGGCAAATCGCTGTCACGAGCGCCAAATCCATGGCCGCCCTCTTGGTAGATGTGGACGTCGCAGGGGACGCCTGAAACCTTGAGTTGCCATGCGAGAGCAAGGCTATTGATGCTGTCATCGCCGAATGCATGCGCGATAAACATCGGAGGTGTCGTTTTAGGATCAAGCTTAGTGGCGATGTCTGGCCGAAGTTCATTTCCTCGTTTGATACCCCCAGTGTATAACAAGCACGCGTTGGTTGGTCGGCACGAAATTTTGTCAGCATCATCGATCGGCTCGTAGCCTCGCTCTATGAAATGGGTGGCCAGGAGCAAGGCAACTTCACCCCCCGCAGAGAAGCCCATCACGGATAGACGTTCGGGATCGATTCCATACTTATCCGCGCGTTCACGTACTAAACCCATCGCACGTTGGGCGTCGAGCAACGCGGTAGCCGACGGACCTGGGACCCGGTACTTGAGTACAAAAACGGAAATACCCAATGGGTTTAACCAGTCGGCAATTTCGAGCCCCTCATGCTCGTAAGCAAGACGCTGCATACCGCCTCCGGGACAAACCAAAACGGATGCGCCCGTCCGATTACTTTCAGGTGCGAGGAATACGGCAACCGTTGGCTCCGACACATTGGAGATCTGATAGAAGGGTCTGCGCCGATCGGAGATGACGAACTCCGGTTCAGCCGGGTTAGCTCGAGATGAGCCAGGAATTTTCCCTACAGGCCAGATTTTAAAGGTTTCGAATGGATCAGCTGCACATGAGTACGACGAGGTTGACCGAATGTCGACATGTAGCATTGCGAATAGAGCTATGTACACACAAATCGAACGAGACATTAATTGAACTCCTGGCGGGAAGGTACGGACTTTTGGCGGTGGACGTTTATGATTGTAGTGGACTTATCGGCATTTTATCGGCATAATTCAATCAAACGATAATGCCGATAGATTGCCGATAGATGCCTGTATTTGCTCCCAATTTCGGCGGCTATGATCTCAAAGGGCTTTATTCATTGGAAGAATACTATGCTAGGAATCTAGCCGCCTACTACGATGCCATTTCGATTGGGCCATCGCAAAACTACTACATAGGACGAGCGGAAGCAGACATTACGAAGTGGGTAGAATATTTTTGCCTCGGAATGGCAGAGAGCTTTGAGGCGGTAGCTCGGAGAGCTGAACTTGGCGCGAAGCAAGGTGTTTCTGACCGGCATATAGACTTGCGAACTCTTGATGCGATGCAACGTAAATGCCTTGAGTTGTTTCAGCAATCGAATGAAATCTCATCATCGGACATTCAAGCATTGTTCAACTACAAGCCACGCTCTGCCACTGCATTGCTGAGCGGATGGGTCCGCGACGGTTTCCTAGTCGTTACCGATCCTGGGCTTCGCACACGTAAATACGGCTTGTCTAAATCTTTCGAACACCTTCTCGATTATTGAGCTTCGATGCATTCGTTTCGTAGATCGACCATAGCCGATTGGGTATCGATTTCGTTGATCGTATTATGCATGGCACTCACTGCGCATTTCTATCTTTCACTAGCTTGCGCGTCGTGCTATTTTAACGTACTGTCAAACTTCGGAAAGCGGCCGGCAAAAATTGAACTAGGTCGGTCGCAAGTGTACTTGGCGTTCCGAGTTCCACATGCGCTAGGTCACCTGATAAGCCATGAAGGTGGGCTGCTAAGCAAGTGGCGTCATATCCGTCCATTCCCTGACAAATCAAGGCTACGACGATGCCTGTCAGACAATCGCCGCTCCCTCCGACGGCCATGCTCGCATTGCCAGTCAAATTGATAAACGAATCCACTCCGTTGGTAATTACCGTCCGGTGCCCTTTAAGCAAAACAACGCAGTTGGTTCGCCGTGCTAGATCATGCGCGGCCGCGATTTGTCCCTCTCGGTCCTTGGCAGAAATGCCGCTTAGTCGCTCCCATTCCCCAGGATGCGGCGTAAGTATACGTACCGAATTGCTTCTTTCGATTTCACCGCTTACGATCAGTCGCCAAGAACTGGACTCGCTCAATGCGTTCAAGCCATCAGCATCGACAACGAGTGGTCCATCGAATTTCGTAAAAAGGTTTCCTACGATCGAATCCGATTCGACGCTTCGCCCCAATCCAGGTCCAATTGCGACACAGGACACCTTGTCCATACGCGAAGCAATTCTTTCTTCTGCTGCCGAGGTTAAACGACCGTTAGAATCGCATGGCAAAGGCAGCGTCATGAAGTTCGGATTCATCAATGCGACGATCGAGTGACTACTTTGCGGTATGCCCAGTGTCACCAATCCTGCTCCAGACCTTAGGCAGGCCATGCCCGACAAGGCAATCGCTCCCGTCATGCCTGTCGCACCGCCTATCAATAGCGCATGGCCAAACGAGCCCTTGTGCGCGTCGAATGCACGAGGCGGGAGATGTGGAAGATCGTGAATTGCCAATGGTTGAATCCAATTTGTTGATGAAACTGAAATGGTAACCGAATCTGGCAACGCTGTGAAGGATTTTGACACTGCACTGGCAGCGCAAAGTCACTCTCGGCAAGAGTGACCTACGGTAGGTCGCATCTGCCGGATGCGACTATGATGTCGAGTCGAGCTTTGCGCTCCAGCAAAATCCCTTCAGCGGCTACAATCTGACGAAATCAAATTGGATTATCTAATTTGCCAATCACCATCCAGTACCCTTACTCAACATCAACACGCTAACATGCTAGCCTCAGACCTCTCGATCCCTGATCCAGCCATTGTCCTCGACCTTTTGGAAGCGTTTCGAAGATCCAAAACAATGTTTGCTGCTGTCGAACTTGGTGTGTTCGATGCCCTGAAATCCCCAAGACGGTTGGATGAACTTACTGCCGAACTTCGTTGCGACCGCATCGCGCTGATGACATTGCTGGATAGCTGTGTGTCGTTTGGTTTACTCTCCCGAAGCGGTGACGTGTACGCCAACACGCCAGTAGCCGAGACTTACTTGACTCAAGATAGCCCGCGTCGCATGACCGGTTACATCCACTACTCCAACCGTGTCATGTGGAAAATGTGGGCGAACCTTGAGGATGCCGTTCGCGACGGTTCCCATCGTTGGAAACAAACGTTTGACTTGGATGGTCCGATTTTTTCGCATTTCTTCCGCACCGATGACGCGATGCAAGAGTTCCTAATGGGAATGCATGGTTTTGGCATGATCACATCACCCCATGTCGTCAACGCATTTGACCTAACCCGTTTCAAGGTGCTGGCTGACTTGGGTGGGGCAACCGGTCATTTGGCCATCGCTGCCTGCCAGCGATACGCTCATTTGCGAGGGATTGTGTTCGATCTCCCCCATGCGCTGGATTTGGCAATGAGCATGGTGGCAAAATCAGGCGTTTCCGATCGAATGGAAGTTATGGGGGGCGACTTTTTTCAGGACGCATTGCCAAAAGCGGACTTGATTGCGTTGGGACGAATCCTGCACGACTGGAGCGAGCCGAAGATTCGGACATTACTTGGACGTATTTTCGACGCATTACCTTCTGGGGGCGGGCTATTGATTGGCGAGAAGATACTTTGGGAAGATCGTACCGGCCCTCGCTGGGCATTGATGCAGAGTCTGAATATGATCGTGTGCACCGAGGGACGTGAACGAACCTTGGCGGAATACGCGTCACTTGTGCAAGATGCTGGGTTTAGTAAGGTGGAAGGATTTCGGACTTCCGTTCCATTGGATGCAATCTTGGCGATCAAAACGTAGAGCTAAATTCGGCCAAGTATTTTTCTATGCTAGGGCGATCGTCGGAATGAAAAGTACCGTAGGCTGGGACCATTGTCCAGGCCAATTGGGCGTTCGAGACCATGGTCCCAAACTACAGCTGGTAGATTTTAGCCTGCCGCTCGCCTAGGTCCTCCCATCCACTGCCAGTCTAGCGATTCCTTCTCAACCATCCGGCAAAACCTAAACGGAGTCATTGGCGAAGAGCACTTATTCAGCGCAAAGTCACTCTCGGCAAGAGTGACCTACTGCAAGAGTGACCTACTGCAACGATTATTGCTTGCGTTGCCACCAGTAATTCCGAAGCGCCTTGACTGGCTTCTGCTTGGTGTCGTTCGCTTTGGCATCGACTCGCAAATCCGATTTCGTTCGATTCTCGGAGGAACGCTGCGGGACTTCATTGGAGTCGGAATGGCTCAGTCTAACTGGCAATGACAACTTCTTATCATTTGGGGTTGAGTCCCCCCATTGAATCAATCGACCGCGGGGCGAAGTGAGCATTGCAACGGCTGGTCCAGAATCGCCCTGTTGCAGTGAAGTTCGCGCGAGAAAGAGTTCAGATCGCAAATCGCGTCGCTCACTGTCACGTAAAAACGTCGTCGAAAGAAGCACATCGTCCAGCCACAAACGTCCTTGGCCCTTTACCTCAAACTGCAATCGAAACAACGTCGGGTCATATACTTGGCTGGCTTTCTGGAACTCGCTTGAAAGGTCTAAACCGATGTTCCCCCAATTTGCAGATTCCTTGGGTTGTTGAATTCGATCTGCCAATTCGAATACGACAACAGTTTCAAAGCGATCCGAATTGGAATCGAATTTTGAAAGAGATAGGTTCAACTGTTGAGGGATCTGTTCTGCGGCACACTGAAATGAAACGAACAATCGATCCGAAGGTGTTAACGCAAACGGATCACTTTGGATCCAAGCGATTGAAGATGAACTTTTGCATTCAATGTTTACGGATGAATTACCATCGGTCGAAGTTCGCGAATCCACGTCGACCGAAGCGTTTGGAGCAATGGACGTTGTCCATCCCGACAGTCGTCCTCGACGAGAAGCAGCGTTTTGCAATTCAAAACTTGAATTGGTGAGCGTCGCGGCTCTTGGTTGTGGAATACTCAATCGACTCACGGCTTGTTCAAGCGACTGCAAGGCTGCATCCATGGTTCGGAGCGTAGCCGTTTCGTCGATGTACCAACAATCAGGTAAGTCCGTATCTTCAGGAATGTCGATCCGAAAAACCTCGCCAGCGGATACCCGAATGAGCCATTCCGAAACTGCATCGTTTCGCTCAACTCGAATTGCGGACTTCGACGAATCCACTTCATGGCTAGACGATAGTTGATAGCTTAAGGGCAAACGATGCCAAACCAAATGAAAGGATTCCGCGACCGCGCCGGAGTTGGAAACGAGAAGGGAATTCCCCATAGTATTGGTGGTCCAAACTCGCGTCTTAGAAACGGTTCGAGCGTTATCACGATAGGACAAAGAGCGAGTGCTTTCGACCTGAAACGGCTTGGCAAGTTTCGCCAATTGGGCCAATGAACTATCCAATCGATTTACGGGCCTATCCATCGCAACATGGATCGGTTTTGGTGCCCCTAAACTCCACTGTTTCCCTATCATCGCTAGTAAGCGTGACGGATCCTGATTCTGTATCTCCATTTGAATCGGCGAAACCACGACTAGAGACGAACCGAATTGAACGGCGGTTTGCTCGTTCTCAACCGACACCCATCGCGGTCGGGTTTTGAGTTTTGCTAGGAACTCGGCCACGGACTCCTTTAGCCAAAGTGAATAGGCATTGAGGAAGCGTTGCGAAATTAGCTGCTGTCTCTGAGCTGTATCCTTGGGTAGGCCACCACCCATCGCGTTCACGAATTTGTCGAGGATTGCCATGTTCGTCTGGTCAACAGGTTGGGAGACGATCAAATGGCTTGGCGTCGAAGCCCGCACAGCAAAGCCTCGGTAGTTGGGGTGAGAGCCATAGCGACCCTCAAACTCATCCAGAGCTGTCGCGATGGACTGCTGTACTCGCGAAGATAGAGGATTGTAAAGATGGTTGACGGCGTCAGTGATCGTTGAACCATCGCGATGCTGAAGTAGATCGCTACTCTCCATTTTCATGAGATGTTCCTCCATCTCGCGAAGAGGGCTGTTCAATTCGAGCATTGGCACGAATTCAATCCCATTTCTGGAAAGTGCACGGTACAACAATTCGACAACGTCTTTGCGTATCGGATCACGTCCATTGGCACTGAATGATCCAGTATCAAAACGAGCATTCGAACTTAGTTTAGAACTAGGATAAAGAGTTCCGCCGTCAGTATGCACTGCCAATGCGAGGGCATCGAATCCGTTGGCCTTGCAATAGCTACCTACCTGATTTGCAAATCGGAGAAAGAGCCGCCAATCGTCATAGGTGGGTGAAGTGCCCCCGGGTTTCGTATTGGATTCCGATCCGAACATATTCCGAATACTTGCCGAATGAATTTCAAGAACATTGCCTTGTGGTTGAGCAACGCTTGGTTGAGCAACGCTTGGCCGAGCGTTCTGTTCTTCCAACGATTCATGCCACACATCGACACGTGTTGACGCGATGCTCAGAGGGCTACTGGCGTTTAAGTTGGTAATCTCCAGCCTAGCGCTGCGTGAGCCAGGCCAAAATAGAACTTCAAATGCTCCTTCGTGAACTTCAGCCATAGGATTGAACGCATGTTGAATCGTATTAACGGAGGATTCGTCATATACATCATTTACCATCGCATCCACAGGTGATCTCGGATCGCGAGATCCCGTCGATGAAAGCAAAACGCGATAAGCTGCGTTGCGATTCGAAGTCGAAACGGTAAGTCGATGCAATTGCCCTTGCATCAAGCTATGGATGGTCGTCGTGGCAATAGCGCCGGAAGCGATAAAAAGACCCGATTCGTTTGCATCAAGGATCGGCCCTGCGTGCGGTTCTTTCGGCATAATTGAAAACGAACGCGCCATATCGAAGAATGGAAACCGCCTCGAACCATCGATTTGACCCACAAGTAGGCTGGTCAGCGACTGCTGTTCCAATGACTTCAACGGAATCTGAATCAACGGCTGCCAGCGAGATATTGAGTCGTCGACGCGAAGTGATCTCGCAATCGTGGGCCAATTTGGCAATGCATTGTTATAGACAACGAATTGGACGACACGCTCAATGCTGGGATGACGAATAATAATACCAGGCAAAACGCGTTTCGGTTCGATTTTGAAACGAAGCTCATAGACTCCCTCCTCCTTTGGAGCCGCAGCGAGTACATCGTAAGGTTCGCCATTTCCACGACTATCCAATGCCATCTGCTTCGATCTTCGAAATACCTGATGCTCGTCGTCCAATCTTACTAACGTGCAATCGACGATTCCATTCGTAGAAACCCATGGAAGCGCATACGGTTGGATTTGAATGTTTAGCGGTTCGTCTGAGTTGAATACGAGATGGCTGCGGCTGGTAATGACGCGCAAGCGGTCGCCAGGCACTCGGTCGATGGACAGCCGACAGTCATTGAATCCTAGCTCGAGCAATTCAGGACTGTCCCGAAGTGACTTCAATGACCAAGAGTAATCTTTCGTGATCGCTTGAGCCGTTTCCGGATCGGAGACTTGTAGTTGCAATCGCAATCGGCTATTTGATTTTGCTTGAACTCGGATATCGCAACCACCGAATCGCGTTTCTCGATCATCCACGACGAGTCTGCCATTCAAATCCTTTAAGACAAAGCTCGAATCGTTTGCGTCGATGCCGAGCTGCTGGATTCCAGACAGCGTGCCACTCTCAAGTTCAATCGTTGCAACATAGCTAATAGATTTTGACCCTCCCCAAACGATCCTCAAGTTCAAGTCGATCGGAGCAATCTCCGATAGCTGATCCGATGTGTCGATGCGTGTCGGTTGCGCATTCGCCGTGGTGTTAGAGAGCAATTGGACTAGGGCAAACAACCAGATCAGGAGTTGAAGATGCGGAACAATCCATTTCAAAATCGACTCACCAGGCAAGGCGAGTTTCAGTTGACTGGAATGAATGAAGTAGACCATGCGAGGAAGGATAGCAATTTTGACCGCGCAGAGCCTATGCCAATTCCAATTGATAGCAATGCAGTTCCGATGTAGCAAATTCAGTGTAGCTCGGCACTCCGTGCCGTTTTCTCGCAGCAATTCAGTGTAGCTCGGCACTCCGTGCCGTTTTTTCATAGCAATTCAGTGTAGCTCGGCACTCCGTGCCGTTTTCTCGGC
>JANLRK010000765.1:0-1932 GCA_031361585.1 Pirellula sp.
CAGACATAGGGCGTGGACTCAGAAATAGGTAGCTACATCCGTATCAGTGTAACTGCCCATGCACAAATTTGACCCAGGTAAACCAGATTTTCTTGCTTCGGCGAACTTCTCTCAATTTTCCGCTCCATCGCTTGAGCTTCCCTCCCACACGAGGTAACTGTGTGGTCGTAGTCGACGGCCAGCGGTGATCCTGGCGTCGCCAGAGCAACGACCCAAGGAAGCATAACATGAAACAGTGGTGGGAATCAGATGAAGTTGAAGATGCCAATGCGCCCAAGCGAGTACGAGCAATCGCATACTACCGACATTCGGCGCAAGACAGACAAGAGAATTCCATTCCCATTCAACGGGACCAGGTTCGCGAATGGGCAGACAAAAACGGCGTTGAGATAATTCACGAGTTCTCCGATGCAGGGAAATCCGGTCTCAACAGCGAAGACCGTCCTGCCTTCACCGAGATGATGGAAGAATGGGTTACCAAACGCACCGACTTCGCCTACATACTTTGCTTGGATGTAAGTCGTTGGGGGCGGTTCCAAGACATCGACCTATCGGCCCAATTCAGCGCCCAATGCAAGAAACATCGAAAGCAGGTGATCTATACCAGCATTGGAAAGCCGCGCGAGGACGATCCGCTTTATCCTGTCTATGTTCAATTCGAACGATTCCGAGCTGCCCAGTACAGTCGCGAGCTGAGTGACAAGGTGTGGCGCGGATGCGTCAAGATAGTCGAGCAAGGCTACTGGGCTGGTGGGAGTCCACCCTACGCTACCCAGCGACTGTTACTCGATGAGAAACGGGAACCACTTCAGAAACTAAATCCGGGCCAGCGAAAGGGAATTCAGAATCAACGAGTGACGCTGGTCGAGGGGGATCCGGCGCAGGTCGCAACCATCCAACGCATCTTCCACGAGTTTGTTGATGATGGCCATTCCGAATACAAAATTGCCGAAGGGCTCAACCAAGATGGTGTCTTGTCGCCTGGTGGCAGACGCTGGGGAGCCGGGTCAGTCCTCTCCCGGATCCGGAATGAAACCTATCTCGGAACGCTTCTCTACAACAAGACCAGCCAAAAGCTTAAGACGCCGCAGGTTCACAACCCTGTGGAAAAATGGATTCGAACTCCGGAGGCTTTCGAGGGGATCATTAGCAACGACCTGTTTGAACAGGCTCAGAAGATTCTAGAGGAGCGCAAACGGAAATATGATCCAGATCGAATGCTCCTCCAGCTCCAAATGATGTTCAAGCAGTTTGGAATGACCCGTTCGACGCTCACACGAAGCCAGACCGAGATGCTGCCTGCATCGAGCTACGCCCGGCAATTTGGATCCTGGGACAATGCGTTTCAGCAACTCCACAAGGAGCAACTGCAACGTGCTCGGACAATGGCACATGAAGGATTATGCAAGATATTCCCCGATGTCCTTGCCTATTCCGATTTCTTTGTGCTGGATCGAAAGCTGAGTCTTTCCATCCAACCGGCGGTACCAGTCCCCATCGGTTACACGGCGTACTGGCCCATCGAACCCGATTCCCGGAATGTCATCGATATCACGCTCGGCGTACTTCTCTCGGATTCCATTGATGTGGAGATCCTTGGTTATGTGGTCCTTCCACGCGGTATCGCCGGACCCGAAGCCTGGCGAATCAGTTCTAGCTCTGTCCGAGCGGAATTGTTCGGCCGCTAAGATTTGTAGTTCTAAAAAAGTTTCCTGTAAGTCAATTTCCCTTTTAGAAAGACAGTTTATGGATGCCGACATCGTACCGTTTAAGGCTCGTCGTTATGAGGCGATTTCTATCTCGCTGATCAAGGTCATCAACTCTCGGAACCGTGATCAAGAACAATTCGAAATGAACGTCGGGAGTATCAAGCAGAATGGTATGCTCAAGCCCGTGCGAGTCAATGACAAGTTCTTTTGCCGTTCTGGCATG
>JANLRK010000769.1:0-2788 GCA_031361585.1 Pirellula sp.
AGTTGCACTGTTTTAGGTCCGTAGGACCGACAGATCTTAGCCGGGGTTGTAAAACCCCGGTTCGGATGAGAGCACCTCGAGTTAAGTCCCGAAGGGACGACAGAACCGACGATCTGCCGTCCCTCCGGGACTCGGACTCGCAATTTACTTCGATTCCGGTGGTTTCACCACCGGCTAAGTTCTGACGAGCCTTCGGCTCCAAGGAATGTGCAACTTCAAAACGCGCGAGCTAGTGAATTGGAAGCTGGAATCACTAGCTTGCGCGTCGTGCTAGGTAGGGTGGGCTTGCAGCCGGTCGACAAGCTGCAAGACAATCTCGCTTAATTCTCGAACGATACTAAGCGGGTTCGCCCGGCCTGGCTAACGCCTCGGCGGAAACTCAAGGTCTACAAACGTTGCCGTTATTGCGTGTGGAGCTTGACGCCATCCAACGCTCCAGAAATCCTTGCCGTCAAGCTTTGCAGTAATGGCGTACGAAGTCATCGGGGCAAGTGCGACACGCCATTCATGTGACGGCTGTGTTTTGCCAGTTTTTTCTGAGTCAGGCTTTTGGGCTTCGATGATCACGAATAACTCCGGATCCGTGCCATGCGCAAAGGAGAAGATTGCACCGTCGAGCAAGTTTTCGTTGTTGTAGCGTACCAGCGGAGTTGTGAGCAGTCGAAGCTCGTCGGCGCTAGCGCCCTGAAAATCATCCTTTACCGAAAACCGCCGCGTTATCTGTCGCATTTGAACGAGTCTCGCCTCAGCGGATTTCGCTGGTTCGCTGACATTCGAAATCGATTCGAATTTGATCCCTGCTGACTTAGGAGCCCATGCAGTTCTCCCTTGGTATTCGAACTTCATTGGCTCCATCGCCAGCGACTGAAACTCGTGTAGCCAGAGTTTCTCCGTTCCGGGGCAGATAAAGATTTGTGCTGCGGCAACGGGACGTTCGTTTTCATCCTTCCACACAAATAAACCACCGTCCACAACACCGCTGACGGGATTGGTAAACCTCAATACAGGTTCTTTCTGAAACTTGGCAGTACCCTTCTCGCCGACCTTTACTGAGTAACTGCCGCCACCGGATTGCATATAAAGCAGCCGCTCCTCGGCGCTACTCTTAATCGACGCCACTGGCGGGTCAGCCGCGAGAACGTATGGAATGATCGTCGAAACAACGAACAAGCAAATTAGACGGTTCGACCAGTGCATTGTTGAATCCTCGGAGGCGAAGGTGCGGATGATCGCGGAAAGGCAATAAATTAGACGCCGCGTCTTGAATTGAAATCGATTTTAAAGGAGGAAAGGGATGTGTCAACCAATCGATGCGTTTAATCGACCAGGACAATTGAATTTCATAGGTTCAAGTTTGATGCCTATACCAGTTTTTGCATGCAAGCAGGACGAAGTTCGTACGTTGGCGTTACTTCCGGTGCTATCATGTTCAAACTCGATTTCATCGAATACGATTGACCAGTTTTCGAATTGCGATCCAACCCAATGGAGACAGGCATGAATGAACCAATGCGAGAAGATGTTGGGGCAAGGCTTGAACTATGGGCCCAACGGGCCCTTGAGTTTAAGAAGTCCCTTGGCCCTTTTGCGGACGCCATCATTGCTCGAACAGAGCAAGGCCTCTTTGCCGTAGATCCCGAGGATGCGGTGATTGCAGCAAGTCTTCTACATAACGGTTCATGGTCCATTGCCGAAGTGAATCGATTGCAACAATTTTTGAGTCCGGAAAGCCGTGTTCTGATTGTGGGAGCACACATTGGCACGTTGCTGATCCCTCTCTCCAAGTGCTGCAGGGAAGTCGTCGCATTCGAACCAAACCCACGTAGCTATTACCTACTTTCAATCAACCTCAAGCTAAATGATGTCCAGAATTGCCAAGTGCACAACTTGGCCGCAAGCAATCAGAGCGAGAAACTCCAGTTCCTATTGAACCGAACGAATTCTGGCGGAAGCAAACGAGTCCCGCTTGCTCGCGATATCAAGTACTACTATGACCGCCCGGAGGAGGTAGAGATCCATGCAGTCGCCTTGGACAGCCATCTAATCAACAAGCGATTTGATTTGATTGTGATGGATACCGAGGGTTCGGAGTACTTTGCTCTTCAGGGCATGCAACAGATTCTGGCCCAATGCAAAGTGTTACAAATGGAGTTTATTCCACATCACCTAACCGACGTGGCCGGGATCGAAGTACCCCAGTTGATAGCGCAAGTTAGACCCCATTTTAGCCGCCTGATCATCCCGTCCCAGTCCGTGGCTGTGGGACAAGAAAACTTTGAAAAAGTATTACAGCACATGTTCAAGAATGGAATTACTGAGGATGGGCTGATCTTTCAAAAGTAGTGGCTCGCGGGGCGAGTCAGGAAGTGCTCATCTGGTCGCTGAGAATCTGAATGCCTGTTCGAACCGAAATTGGAACCTGATCCATCTATTGTCCATCGAAGCTCAAGTTACAAAGCTCGGAGTTGGTCTCCTTACCGAGGCGGGCAATTCCGTCGTCAATGGCTAGATCGGCGAAGGACTTGAAAAAGATTGTGATAGTTATCCGTCCAAACTGGAATCGTTGGGTTTAAAGCAAAGGAAATTTTTGATTCGCGAATCTCTTTCGTTTCGAGGAGGGTTGGACTTCGCGTCATTAGGAACCAAGCTGAAGGGGACTTCTCAAAATAGATCGTCGACTCCTGGCGAATCAGCGCACTTTGATACCTTCTATTCTCTGCATGTCTGGCTACCACCGAAACCAAATCGAGGTGCCGGTTGGTGACCTGAAAAGCCACCAATCCACTAG
>JANLRK010000771.1:0-19509 GCA_031361585.1 Pirellula sp.
GTTGGCGTAGTGCCCGGCAAACACCCCCGATATCGAATCGATCACCGACTGCGGACGTTGCGACGATGCGGCGTTGTCCAAATAGGCGATCGAAATTCCGTCTTGATTTTTTTGCTGGAGAATTGGGAAATCTGCTCGAACCTGTTCGATCCTTGTCAGTAGCGGACCAAAATCTTTGGTGTTCGCAGAACTTGCAAAAGCGATCTCGGCAATGACAGGAGTCGATGATGATTGTTTGGATTCCGCGTAAGCTCGAATCCGTTTGATCATCGAATGCAATCCGTTGCTTCGAAGTGGCGAAAGGAACGATCGCAAGTGCATCCCATCGAGTACTTTCTCAATCGGAAATGCTGCAATCTCAGCAGGGGATTTCGCCGAATACGCGGACATCAAGACGGCGACGAGACCACGCACCATGGGCGCGTCGCTGGTTGCCGAAAAGTGGAACAACTCGCCGTCCCAATTGGGGACGATCCAAACCATGCTCTGACAACCGACCACCCTGAACTCTTCGGTGCAAAACTCCTCGGCGAAATGAGGAAGCGTTTGCCCTAACTCGATTAGGAACTGAATTCGATCTTCGGAAGTCTCTAGATCGTCTATTTCTTCTTGCAGTTCCGATAGGTCGGGGTAAATGATGTGGGTTTCCATGTGATTTGCGGCTCACGTAGGTCCGGCTGTCCTCAGCTGGACAAAGCAGTCATTTTATTCGTGAATCGTCAGCCTGATGACAGCCTGAACTACGTGTTTGTCAGCCTGAGGACAGGCTGAACGAATGTGTTTTAGAATATACCGAGTTGATCTCGGGCGTCTTCGGTCATTCGGTCCTGCGTCCACGGCGGATCCATCACCACCTTGATGTCGACGGCGCCGATTCCTTCGATCGCTTCGATAACTTGGCGGCTGTTTGCAACGAGTTGCGGTCCGGCAGGACACATCGGACTGGTCAATGTCATCTCGACGTTGACGTTTTCCTTTTCTCCGTCACCCGGTTGAATATCGACCACATAAATCAACCCAAGGTCGACAATGTTGACGAATAGCTCTGGGTCAATGACGAGTTTTAGTTGCTCGCGAACATGGTCTTCAGTGATTGGCATTTTATCTCTAGTTGTCTTTCAGTAGAACAAACACTTCATCGTTTTGAATTTGCACGACATGGGATAACGTTGCCTCTGTCGCAGGCATGCACATTGCGTTACCCGTTTTGACATCGAACTTTGCCCCATGTCTTGGGCATACCAAGCAGTTGCCGACGAGTTCTCCATCACCAAGTGTCCCACCGTCGTGCGTGCAAAGGTCCTCGACGCAATACACCTTGCCGTCGGCCAACAACACCAATACAACAAAGCGATCACGGACTTCCAAAGCTGTGGCTTGATTCGGTTTCAGCTCGTTCAACTTGCAAGCAAACTCAAACTTGTTCGTACTTAATTCTGCGGTCATTTCCGAGTGTGCAACTTTCTAATCGTATTGGCGGACTTGGCGAGCGATTGCAGCTCCTAGAGCTTCGCGAACACTTTCGATCGAAATGCGGTCGAAAATCTGTTGAAAGAACCCTGTGACAATCATTCGAATGGCCTCTTGACGCGTGAATCCTCGCGACCGAGCGTAGAAGATGAGCTCTTCATCGACTCGCCCACTCGTGCTGCCGTGGGTGCATCGAACGTCGTCGGCTTTGATTTCAAGACCCGGAATGGAATCCGCGCGGGCGTTGTCGCTTAGCAACAGATTGTCGTTGCGCTGGTAACCGTCGGTCTTGTCGGCACCCACATCGACTTTGATCATCCCGCGCCAAACCGTGCGCGATCTATCTTGGAGAACTGCCTTGTAAAGGAAGTCGCTTTTGCAGTGAGTGGCTGAATGCCTCTGAACGGTGTTGTAAGTTAGATGCTGGCGATCGCGTGTGAACAAGACGCCATTCACATGGCTGTTGGCCCCTTTGCCTATCAATGCAACTTGTTGGTCCACTTGCGAGAATTTAGAACCCACGGCGGCGATAGTCCATTGAAGGTTTGCATCTTGTCCGATACTGGCTCGCTTGTGCGCAAAGTGCCAAGTGTTGCTGCCCCAATCTTGGAGTCCAACAAAACGCAAATTGGAGCGTGCTCCAACAACAAGCTCGAGACCGCCGCAGTGGAAACCAGCCGCTTCGGGTGTCGCGCTACTAGACTCGTAGAGAACCGTTGCTTCGGCACCCTCGTCCAACACAACCAAGGCATGCGAAACGTCGACGCTGCCGTCACCCATCGCTGCGTGGATGTGCAACGGCTTGTCGATAACCACGTTCTTTGGCACGTATAGGAAATAGCCATCCGTCCACATCGCAGCTTGCAAAGCGGCGAACCGATCGGAGTTGGTATTGATCTGAGCATGCAAATACTTTTTCACGAGCTCTGCATGATCTCGAACGCATCGACTTAACGAGCCGAACACGACCCCTTTGGCCGCGAACTTTGGGTCCATCGATTCAGCGGTCACCACACCATTCTCCAAACGTATCAAACCCGCCACTTCAACACCATCGAGCAATCGGACGGGTGCATTGGCAACCGATTGCGATTCGGTTTCATTGGTCGGATTGTATTTGGCGAGTTTAAATCCACGCAGATCGGATCTGAGCCAGTTCTCATCGCGAGGGTTGGGCCAACCCATCGATTCGAAAGCAGCCCAAGCGTCCTTCCTCGATTGCGTGATCCAAACCGGATCGATACGGCGATCGATGAATTGATCGAAGCCAGCTTGATCAAAGCCAGCGGTTTCGTTACGAGCAACGGTCGTTGTCATTTAACCCACCGATCCTTCCATTTGCAGTTGAATCAGTCGGTTCATTTCAACTGCATATTCCATCGGCAACTCCTTTACGAGTGGCTCGATAAATCCGCTGACGATCATCGTGCTGGCCTCCGCTTCGCTCAATCCTCGACTCATTAAGTAGAACATTTGCTCTTCGCCAATGCGAGACACGCTCGCTTCATGGCCAACGCTCACGTCCTTTTCGAGAATCTCAATGTAGGGATAGGTATCGCTGCGGCTGGCCGGATCCAAAATCAAGGCATCGCATACGACGTTGCACTTCGAGTTTTTGGCTCCTTTCTCGACTCGCACCAAACCGCGATAGCTAGCTCGTCCGCCACCTTTGGAGATGGACTTGCTAATAATCTGGCCGGTTGTGTTCGGAGCGCAGTGAACGAGCTTGGCACCCGCATCTTGATGCTGGCCCTTGGCAGCGAACGCAATGGAAAGGATCTCTCCGTGCGCACCCGGCTCCAGCATATATACCGACGGATACTTCATCGTGAGCTTGCTGCCCAAGTTTCCGTCCACCCATTCCATGGTCGCGTCGGCATAAGCCACTGCTCGCTTGGTGACCAGGTTGTAAATATTATTAGCCCAGTTTTGGATCGTGGTATAACGGCAACGACTGCCACGCTTGCAAATGATCTCTACCACCGCAGAGTGCAACGATTCCGAGGTATACATCGGAGCAGTGCAACCCTCGACGTAATGAACCGATGCGCCTTCGTCGACGATAATGAGGGTCCGTTCGAATTGGCCCATGTTCTCTGCATTGATGCGGAAGTATGCTTGCAGAGGAAACTCGATCTTGACCCCTTTAGGGACATAGATGAACGAACCGCCGGACCAAACGGCCGAGTTGAGAGCCGCGAACTTATTGTCTGTCGATGGGATGATCGTTCCGAAGTATTCTTTGACCAGTTCAGGATAGTCGCGAACGGCTGAATCCGTATCGGTAAAGATAACGCCTTGGTCAGCAAGGTCCTGCTTGAGCGAACCGTAAACCACTTCGCTTTCGAACTGAGCCTTCACACCTGACAAGAACTTCTTCTCCGCTTCGGGAATACCGAGCCTATCGAAGGTATCCTTGATTTCCTTTGGAACTTCATCCCAAGTCTTGCCTTGCTTGTCGGTCGGTTTCAAGTAATAAAAGATATCTTGGAAGTTGATGTCGATAGCACCGCCCCACTTGGGCATAGGCTTGGAGTTGAAAATCTCCAGGCCTTTGAGGCGATAGTCTCGCATCCAATCCGGTTCGTTCTTCATTTCCGAAATTTGATTGACTATCTCGGCGTCGACCCCTTTTCGGGCTTTGAAGACCGCTTTGCTTTCGGTGCGGAAATCGTACTTGTTGATTTCGCCGACCGATTCATTTGCTGCAATATCTGTAGACACTATGTGATTTTCTTTTGGTTGTTTGGATGTTCAATTGGAACGTGGATGAGCGGACTGCTAGACAGCGACCGCTTCTTCTTTGCCAAGCATTTCTTGGTTGGCCGCCTCGGCATCTGGATATGTTTTTCGGATGCGTTCGTAACCGTGGTCATGCAGTTCGCGAGCCAATTCCGGTCCGCCTGTCTCTACGATTCGGCCACCGAGCATCACGTGTGTGAATTGAGGCTTGTTGTGTTCAAGGAGTTTGTCGTGGTGCGTAATGATCAATAGCCCCATTTTGTCACGACCGATTTCAGCGATCGAGGCACTTGCAAGTTTCACGGCGTCCGCGTCAAGTCCGCTATCGGTTTCGTCGAGAATAGAGAACTTCGGCAGCAGCATGGCCATTGTCAAAATCTCGGCCCGCTTCATTTCGCCACCGGAGAAACCATCGTTGACGTAACGGCGAGCAAACTCCGAATCCATCTTGAGCTGTTCCATTTTCGACTTCAATTCCTTGCGGAACTCTCGCATGGGAATCAAATCCTCGCCTTCCTTACGTTCAGGACGTCGAACGTTGGTCGTCGCATGCCGAAGGAAGTCGGCAGTCTTGACGCCAGGGATCGCAATGGGGCGTTGAAACGCCATGAAGATACCCGCCCGGGCTCGTTGATCGGCTTCCCACTCCGTGATGTTTTGATCGTCGAGATAGATCGCTCCCTCGGTAATTTCGTAGTTGGGATGGCCCGCGATTGCCAATCCCAACGTGCTCTTTCCAGAGCCGTTTGGGCCCATCAGCGCGTGAGTTTCGCCAAACTTTATTTCCAAGTTAACGCCGCGTAGAATCGCTTTTCCGTCGACAGCGACATGCAAATTTTCGATTCGGAGTTTGTGTGACATCTGTACTTTCGATCCATGGTCAATTTGAAAAATGATAGTAAACTAGAAACGTAATATCGATGTTGGACAATCAACTCGTCGCACCTGCTACAGTAACCGTCGGTTTGAACTGGCAACAACTGTGGCCATCCAGGCGACACTGAGACAACTCCATTTCCTGTCCCAAAGCTGTGCTCAAAACTTTCGCTTCCATATTGCACACGCTTCGATCTTGCTCATGACCAACCAAGTCAGGGTAGGGGCAAGCTTGTACCTCGAGGATCGGCAATCCAATGCCACTGGTCATACAAGTCGGTATCTTGCGATTCGTCAAAAGCCCTGCCATCAACTGCATGCGATCCTCAAGCGAACCGTCGGCCAACTGCTCCCGAAAGGAGCCCCCCATACGCTGCGATACCCGCTCGATCAACGTCGATTTCACCTCGAGGGAATCAATCATTTTGATCTCGTTCCACAAAGCAATCGCCAAATCGCTGTAGGTCACGCCTGCTTGCTGAGCTCCCCTGGTCGTCAAGAAGTAGTTGAACGAAGGCCTGCCGCGGCCAACACCTTGCTTGCGACGCTCAATCAAACCGGATTGCTCAAGCCGATCAAGTCGCTGCCTAATGGCGGTCGCAGTGACTTCCAACCGTTCCATCAAGTCGGTTACGGACAACCCAGCCTGTCGCCGGAGTAGATCCAAAACAAGCTGGTCCACAGGCCGGGTTGGCGAGTCGATGGGTTGGGTTTTGAGTTCCATTGGAATCACAAGTTTTGCTAGCAAAATGTAGTAAATTTCACCAAAGGAGTGGTGCAATTGCCATAGAAGTGTACCCAAACGGCCAATTTAGACAAGCTGCATTGCGAATAAAGTTCTTTCGCGCTTCATCATCGCACCCGGCAGGTGCGACCTACGGTAGGTCGCACCTGCCGGGTGCGACTTTGCGAAGCAAGAAACGCATTTTGAATCGCTTCAAACGCGACCGAGGCGGTCAAGAGCTTCCTCTGCCCAAGGACTTTGTGGCGATAGCTGCAAGAATCGAATCCAGTGCCTAGCTGCTTGCTCGCTATCGGCGACTTCGTCGAGGCACTTTGCCAGATGGTAGTGAACGTCCGGATAACGGTCGTCTCGCGATAATGCACCTTGAAAGGCTGCGATCGCAAGGATTGTTTGACCGGCTTCGGCCAACACACAGCCCAGATTTGCTCGAGCCTCGATGAAATCTTCATCTAACTCGATCGCACTGTAATAGCGTTCTCGCGCCGCCGAGCTATCGCCGGTCCGATAGAGTAACTCTGCCAGCTGAAAGCAGATTTCTGCGGTCATACCGTAGCGGGCGAGAATAATACGATACCAGCCGATGGACTGTTCCAGTCTTCCTGCGTCTTCAAGCTCTTCGGCTGCATGCAGCATTTCATCGCGTGTCCAATGCTGCACGTCGCCCAAATGGTTATCCGAAAAAGGGGACTTCGCTCCGTTCGATGGGCCATAGAACAGTATGTTTGACTGAAGCGGAAGCGTAGCTACAGGAAGCGAACTATTCCTGCTCAACTCCGGTGCATCTTCCTGTTCTGTTCTGTCAAAGTCGAGATGCAATTGACCGTTCGCGCCAAGCAGTTGATCTCCATGTCTTAGCAGCAATCTGCGGCCATCAACGACTAGATTCAGCTCCATCAAAGAGCGATTCTCAACCCAGGGCGCAAAATCACTCAGCTGTCGCTTGATGTCCGTTGGGTGTGCGCCGCGTGCGATCCAATTGGCAAGCTGCCGCGCATTCTGAACTTGCACAAAATTGAAGTACGGCAATCGGTGGGCGACCTTGGTACTCGCGAGCAATCCCATTCGATACCATCGACGAATATTTCGAACAGGGGTCTTTAGCAATCCAGCCATCATCGCTGGAGTATAAAGCTGCATGTTCGTCGTGTCGTCGACGACTCCCAATTGTTGCCACAGTTCATGTTCATGAATAAGAGTCGTTCGACCCTCGCGCAATCCGCGACGAATCGACTCACTCAAAATGGCCGATAGGTCCTCGGCCGGCAATTCGTCCGCTCCGATTATGACGATATCGACGTCGCCTGTGAGTCGCTCTTGAGGGTTACCTCCATGATCTCTCGCGATCTGCATCGCCTCTTTTCGTGGCAATGCACCGAGCTTGCCGACGAAGACGATGCGTTTGCCCTGCAAAATGGAATCGCGAAAAATGGAAGTAGAATTGCTCATCGTTACGAGCGATTTCCCATTTTCGAGGACGCGGCAGGATCAACCGAAACTTGGTCTGCCAGCATGAGTCTCCAGGTGGTCATTTTTCCGAGAAGTCCGCGTTTTGTCATATCAAATTGCAACGGCGTGACGGTAACGAAGCCAGCGAACAGTGCGTTCAAATCGGTTTCGTGATCGGTCGGCTTGGGGGGCGGGTCATTGGTTGACCAATAGTAGTTTCTGCCCTTTGGATCTTGACGTTTGATGTAATGGTCCCCATAGCGTTCTACGCCCATGGGTACACAATGAACCTCGGGAGTCTTTCCGGAACGAAACGCTTTCGTCGCGGCCGTGGGAATGTTGATGTTGTACAGTTCGCTGTCCTTTCCTGAATGGGCCAAAATTTGTCGAATGATGGCGGCTGCGATTTCGGCGGCCGCTTCAAAATCGGCATGGGGATCGAATTCCAGTGAAACAGCGATGCTGGGAATGCGGAAGAATGCTCCCTCGATTGCGGCAGCCACAGTTCCCGAATAGAGCACATTGATACCTGCGTTTAATCCTCCATTGATCCCGCTTACGATCAAATCGACTTCACCGCCGGCGAGTTCGGATACACCCAATTTGACGCAATCAGCGGGCGAACCGTCGACGGCCCATCCGCGGAAGACATCTCCGTCGAAGATTTCTTTGCAGGTCAATGGAGACAAATAGGTTATGGAATGCCCAACGCCACTTTGTTCTGTAGCTGGAGCTACGACCAGGACGTCTCCCAGCTGCGTTAGTGCTTTACGCATCGCTAGCAGGCCAGGCGCATGGATACCATCATCGTTTGCAAGCAAAATCTTCAAGTTATTGTCCCTGGTCAATTGTGGGGTAGGTCGCAACTGCCGGGTGCGACGGTGCGGTGCAATGCATGTCAACCCGAATGAGAATCGACTATTAGTGCTTATGTCCCTCATCATGCTTCAACAGGCACGATTGTTCGTTGCCATCGATTATGGCGACTAGTTTGGATTGCACACCCTTGGCGTCGGTACCGCTCGCATCGAGCAAGTTCATTAGCTCCTCGCTGACAATAGTGAAAACGGATCCTGCAATCTTGGCCGTTCTGTCGGCAGCAAGCTTAAATGATTTGGTATCTGCCCCAGAGAGTACGTCGATCTTAACCGACTCGATCTTGGCACCAGCGCTCACTAGCTCCTCCAAGAAAATAGAAAGCTTGTGCGTAGCATCATCGTGAGCCCATTCGAAATGAGCCCCTGTCTTTTCAAAGGCTTCGACATGTCCGCCATTTGGGCCATGCGCACTGTGATCGTGCCCGTCATGGTCATGCCCATCATGATCGTGGTCGTGTGCGGCTTTATCTGCAGCTTTCTTCACCGATTTTTTAACTTCGCAGCCGGCAGAACAAACAAAACTGGCAAGTGCAAAACTGACTAGCAAAAGGGAAGTACGCATACTTTTGACTCCGTAGGTTACAGGGATACAAGAGTTAGCAATTGGAAATCAATGTTTGCGAGCTTGCAAGGCGAAGTTAACGAACCAATCGGCATCTGAAGTGTCCATTGGACAATCGGATGCCCGGACGAATGGAAATGCAGGCTCGCCTGCCGTCAGGAAAAGCCCGTAATCCGGCTGCAAAATTGATTTATTCGGGTTAATCGTTTGGCATTGCGCCACCCCTAGGCTGCCGAGAGCCACATTTTTCACGCCCGATGGCTCTCGCTGTCGCTATACTAAATGAATAGGTGCCAAAATCGATGGCAATGACTTGGATAACCACAATTGCAGGAGTAAGCATCCCTTTGCATACGCATGATCGCTCGGAAGGTTTGGCAAGCGAACGAAGTATTTTGGCCCGCTTAATATTGCCGAAAGATATCGCAGCAGACGACCCATTTGATGAGCTCAAAGGCTTGGCAACGACAGCCGGTACAACCGTGGTTGGCAGCGTGATCCAACGCCGAGATCACCCTGATCAAACGACTTATCTTGGGAAAGGAAAAGTAACTGAGCTACTCGGCCTTATTGAGATGCAGGACGCTGAAGTAGTCCTGTTCGACAACGACCTCAATCCATCTCAGACGCGAAATCTCGAAAGAGCGCTCAATATCAAAGTTATCGACCGATCCGAACTGATACTCGATATCTTCGCGTCCAAGGCACAGACACATGAAGCGCGATTGGCGGTTGAACTTGCTCAACTAGAATACTCGCTTCCTCGCTTGAAACGGATGTGGACACACTTGTCACGCCAATCGATGGGTGTCGGTATGCGTGGACCGGGCGAAAAGCAATTGGAAGTCGACAGGCGACTTGCTGAGAAGAGGGTTCAAGATCTCAAGGCCGAATTAGAAAAAGTCGAGAAGCGTAAAGCCCGCGAGGTGGCATCGCGGGGCGACACGTTTAGCGTCTCGTTGGCTGGCTACACGAACGCCGGAAAAAGCACTCTCATGAATGTGCTTACCAATGCCAACGTCGAAGCGGTCGATCGGCTCTTCGCAACTCTTGATACCCGTACTCGCAAATGGATGTTGCCCGGTTGGGGACCCATCCTACTGAGCGATACGGTTGGTTTTATTCGCGATCTACCTCATCGACTCATCGCTAGTTTTCGAGCGACTCTCGAAGAAACGCGACATGCCGACCTTTTGCTCCATATTGCTGACGCGAGCAATCCGGCAGTACTTCAACAGATTTCTTCTGTTTACAAAGTGCTTCACGAAATCGGAATCGACGAAAAGGAAACGCTATTGGTGCTAAATAAAGTGGACTGCGAGGGAGCGACCGAGCGCGTGAAATCGATTCAAGATCGATATCCAAATTCGATACCGATCTCCGCCCGTAGCGGACTCGGAATTCAAAGGCTATCCATGGCAGTCAGCGATGCACTTACCAAGAATTTTGTTGAACTCGAGGTTCGATTGCCGTTGGAGGATGGGAAGACTATCGCTTGGTTGGCCAGTGTGGCTGAAGTCATGTCCAAACAATACAACGATGATCACGCCCTTGTTCACTGCCGTATGCCTAGTGGCGCCGCTGGTAAACTAGCGGGTCAGGGAGCCGATATCCGGGTCATTTCTGGCAGGATCCCAATCGCCGCAGAAAAGAACAGGCCAAATGACGCAACCTTCCTGCCACCGTTGCCAAGCGATGCTTCCAACAACGTGGCTGGCGACGGGCAAGTGAGCGGTACTGAATCAGGCTCGATCGGCGAAGTCGCATAGCCCATGGTACGGCGAAATCTTAAGGATGCTCGAATCATCGTGACGGGCGCGTCAAGTGGTATAGGCCGCGCATTGGCAATTCAACTTTGCCAACGAGGTGCCCACGTACTTGCAACCGCACGCCGCGCTGCTCGCTTGCATGAACTTCAGGACACCTGTCATTCCATGATCGGCCGTCTTTCCATCATCGAAGGTGACCTCACTAGCGAACAACATCGTCAAGAGATCCTCAATCTAGCGATGAAGCAATGGAACGCGATTGATGTATTGATCAACAACGCAGGAGCCGGAGCCATCGGCCGTTTCGATGTTGCGTCAAGCGATAGACTGAGGCGGGTGATGGAGATCGATTTCTTTGCCCCAGTAGAACTAACTCGGTTGTGTTTGCCGTTATTGGAAAGGGGGCGTCGGCCGGCTATCCTCAATATCGGTTCGGTACTTTCGCATCGTGCGGTTCCCAACAAAAGTGAATACTGCGCTGCCAAATTTGCGATGCGAGGCTGGGCCGAATCACTGAGAGTGGAGTTGGCTACACAAGGTATCGAGGTGCTCATGCTGAGCCCAAGTACGACTCGCAGTGAGTTTTTCGATTCACTCGTGGACACCCGGGCTGACGAAAAAAGCAACTCGATGGGAAGCATGCTACCTGAACGGGTCGCACAATTTGCTATCTCGTCGCTTGTTCGATCGAAACGAGAAATGATTTTGAGTCTTGGCGGAAAATGCCTCGTGTGGGCGGGCCGTCTTTTTCCAAGGCTCACCGATCGCGTTCTCGGCCGGTTCGCGTAACGTGGGATAGGCTTCTAGCCCTTGCATGGGCATTTTTTTCTCGAGAGGCTGGGCAAGATATGCAGTTTAGGACCGGAAGTTCCTCCCAAATTCAAATTACGCGACTGAGCCGAAAAAAACGCAACGACACGAAAAAAGGGGGAACGAAGCCTATCCCACACCTGATTACTTACTCGGCACTTTCGCCTGATCCACGATCGATTCGAGGGGTGCTCACGGTAATCCAGGTATCTTTGTCTTTGATGATGGCTTGAGGCGGGAGATCTGGACTGAGAGTGGTTAGCCCAGGAATCTTTCTCACCGCCGTCCCAATTGCCATAAATTCCAAGAGCCCGCCGTGCTCGTGAATGTGTGTGCGAATTCCAACAACATCATCTGCGTCGACTGCAGCTGCCTCATCGCGAATCAATCCGATTGCATGCGCTCGTGCCTCATATACCAAACTTGTCAAATCGGGAATCTCGCCACGCGTAAACGACTTCAACATCGCCTTGATTCCACCCACGACGCCGAGTGAGTACACCGCCGTTCCGAGTACGAGTTTCACCGGCATGTATCCAAGGTGTACCAAGTTCCACATTTCCTCATTTGTTAAATCGCTGGTTACCATTTCATTGACCGACTGAGGGCGTCCCAAAATCGGATGATGCGAAGCTGTTCCAAGCATTAGCATCTCATGGGCCCCTGCCCACCGCATCGCGCGCGTCTCAATCCCTACGACGCAATTTGCTCCCGCATTGAATGCCTCGTTTGCGATTCGGTTGAGAGCGAGATGCCTGGTCTTATTAAAGATGTCGCTGTATTCCTTGATCTCGCCCCTGGCTAAGGACTTAAACGCACCAACAATGCCACCGCCGGCCCCGATCGAGAATGCAACATTTCCAAAAACAAATCGCATCGGCGTGAATCCCGCATCCAATTGGCAATACAACTCCTGTCCATCCGCGCTCGACGAAAACGAAAGCTTCTCCGATTTAGAATCACCCCGATGTAGCGCTGAAGCGACCGAAAGAAACTCGCTCTGGCCGTGAAAGGTGGTTAGCTCGCTGGTCGCACCAGTAATTCCGACACCGCCGCTCTGCTCAGCCTCATGAATCATTCGGTTCAATGCTTGAAGCCGACCATCGTGAATCACATTGGTAATCTCTTCGATCTCCCCACCGACAATATTGCTTCCTAGTGCCGAGAGCGAACCAAGAAAACCCATCGAAAAGACTGAATTTCCTATGACCAACTCGCCTGGCGAATATCCTTTTTTGGCGAGACAATAGATTTCATTACCCGACAAACCGCTCATCACTGCCATCTTTCTTCCTGCCTATTCTAGTTTAATGTTTAATTGTAAGCTTCGAATTGTAACCTAGTCAGCTTTCCAATTGGGCCTGATTGGAAGCCTCGTGCATCATAGAGTTTGTTCGATAGGATTTGGAAAATCTTTGCCTGGCGATGACTTTTTACTTTGGATCGATTATTTTGGCGTGTACTACTACCACTGTCCCAAATAAACGAGAACCTATTCATGCGTTCACATATTCCGAGGAAATTGGTTTCCTTTCGATCTCGTCTTTTTTCTGCAACACTTGTTTTGTTTGCAATTAACTCGTACGCATTTTTTGCTTCGACTGCAACGGCCCAAGAGCGACTGCAGCCAACCGACGGATGGACAGATAGCTCGGGCGAAAAAACGTTGAAGGCAGAATTCGTCAAACTGGAAGGCTTGCAGTTGACGCTTCGAAAGTCCGACGGAACCGAAGTCGTTGTTCCGCTCAGCAAACTCGACGACAAGAGTCGACTAAAAGCGAGAGCCATGGCGAAGAAAGGCTCTGCGACAACTAGCGCGAAAAGCTCTGCACCTGTCGCATTTCCTTCCAACCCAACAGCGCAAGAATTTGTCGACATCATCGTTCGCGAAATCAAGAATGAAAATCCAATGGTCGCGTGGGACGCCTTGCCTGCCTCCAAGCAGGACCAAATTCAGGAGGTCGTCAAATTGGCCGCTACACGTGTCGAACAACGAACCTTGAACGTTGTAAAAAAGTTTCGAGGCGATTTGTTCACTGCATTGAAAGGCAAGAAACAATTCATCTTAGATAGCCGAGCTATCCCTATCCCGCCCGATCAAAAAGAGATACTCAAGAATTCATACGACTCGATCGTTGGACTACTCGAGGCCTACATTCCGAATGAATGGTTGGATGCAAGTTACTTGCAGCAAGCCGAAATACGCGATTTGCTTTCTGGCTATGTGAACAACGTGATTCGGAATGCGAAAGAGGTCGAAAAGACGCTTCCAAGCGACAGCCCCTTTAAATCGTTGTTAAGCCAATCGTCCATTGAGGCAAAGGTTGAAAGCATTTCGTCAACCGAAGCCATGATTACTTTCGTGGTGCCAGGACAACCTGAATCGCCCACCAAGTTCGTTCTTTTCGAAGGACGTTGGTTGCCAGCGACATTGTTGGATAATTGGGATCAATCGATGGGGCAAGCAAAGGGGGTCCTCGAAAAATTGGACGCCAAGGTTATTCACCAAAGCGTTGCGCAAGCAATGATATTTCCCAACGGACTGTTGGGCTCAATCAGTTCCGCGGAAACGCAACAGGATTTCGATGATTCAATCGGCCAGTTGGCGGGTTTGGCGCAGATGATGTCAGGGCTGGGCGGTGGAGCAGCACCACCTCCTCCCGGCGCCGGGGGACTACGTCGCAAATAAGGTGTAAGGTGTAAGGTGTAAGGTGTATTTCGTGCGATTTACCCGATACCCGATACCCGATCCCCGATGCCTTATACCTTCGCCTCGTGCTCACGCAGTACTCGATCCAGGATTCCGTTAACGAATTGGCCGGAGTTGCGATTGCCGTAACGCTTTGCAATTTCGATGGCTTCGTTGATGGAAACTCGACCAGGAACGCCACCGAACATCATCTCAAAGGATGACATCCGCAATATGTTGCGGTCAATGGTCGTCATGCGTTTCACGGACCAATTGGCAGCGTGTTTGGTTAGTATCTCATCGATTGCATTTCTATGCATGCGAACACCGCTCAGCAATTGTTGAGCAAATGCCACCAAGGGTTTGTTGTGCAGCATTCGTTTGGAAACGAATTGATCTGCAATTGCCAGCTCTCGCATCGGATTCATATCCTCTTCGTAGAGTACTTGCAAAACGACTTCTCTAGCGCGGCGACGTGTAGTCATGCTCAAACAAATTGGAAAAGAACAGCGAATTCGGGATAACGACCAGTAGTGTGATTCAGTTGCGGTTTTGAGTCAATCAGTTAACGGCAATTGTAGCTGACGATTTGCAAAGCATTTGATCTACCTCATTGGACACGATCACCCCATAGTTGATGGCTCCTAACCAACCAGACATAATGATTCCAACGGATCCGGCGTGGTAAAGGCCTTTGATTTGCTGTGGCAAACCGCGAGAAACCGCAAGGCCTTCGAATTTGGTTCCGAAACTGGCGCCCGACGGGTGCTTGGTGTAATGATGAAAAGTCTGAGGTGTGGCGGCTTCCGCATGCTCGATTTTGTCACGGCAGTTGGGAACATAATGTTCTAGAGCATTGAGGGTGGTCTCGACAAGATCTTGCTTGCTGGCGGAGTATTCGCTTTCTGTCAAATTGGACCAGTCGCTCCAATTCGCGTTGGTGCTGCTGACAATCGCGAATCGTTCCTTGCCCGTGGGACGTGTGCGTGGATAGTAGAAGCTAAAGGTGCGCGACGTAATCTTGCGGTCGAGCAACAAATGCGTGCGGAACAAAGGGGCCGTCGAACAGAAAAGCAGGTCGCCTGTCGATTCAGGTATGGTAACGCCGGGTTTGAGCGCCATGTAAACTTGCGTACTGCTGTTGTTGAGCCGTACCGCTTGCGCGTCGGAAAGAAACTGCGGGTCGAAATTCTCGGATCCGACCATGTCGAGGATCGTAGACCGTAGATTCGAGTTGCTAACCACGGCTCTGCACTTAATCTCGCGCCCGTTGACAACAACTCCTTGCACGCCTTTGTTTCCGACAAGTATTTTCGAAACATCGCAGCGGATTCGAGAATCGACTCCGTTCTTAGTGAGTTCAGCTTGCATCTTACCAACGAGGTCATCGGTTCCGCCCTCGTAGATAAAAACCCCTTTGGCCATAAAATTGGAAAAGACGATCCCATAGGTGATAGCTGGATCCTCGAGCGTTGAGCCATTGGCGTAGGTAATCGGTTCCATCAACAAGCGAACGACATCCTCTCGGCCGGGGAAAAACTTTTCAAAGAGTTGCCCAGTCGTCATCGATTGGTCATCGTAAAAATTCATGCTCCGAGCTGCGTCGAAAAATTGGCGAACGCTTTCAGCCTCGACTCCAAACTGGGATGTCAGTAACTTAGTGAAATCTTCTCGATTGAAAGTTGTCGTAAGCGAAAACATCGGATTGTCAAACCGAATGTTTTTTAGCTGAACAATATTGGAAGCAATCTCTTCGTTCCAGTAGCGTCGACAACTCTTGATCATGCCGAATGGAAAGCCGTGCAGTGAGATGTCGAAGGTGTGGCTGCCTGGTCGTTTAAACCAAGTGGCTAGTCCACCGAGTTTATAATGCTGCTCCAGCAATAGAACCCGGTGGCCGGCTCGCCCCAAAATGTTAGCGGAGGTCATGCCCGCTAATCCGCTCCCAATGACCACCGCGTCGTACTCGGGGAGCACCCCGGCTAGAAAATCTTTTGGCATACCGCTGGGGAAATATTCTTTCAGTCATCAATTGGAAACAATTAGTGCGGGTGAGAGGAATCGAACCTCCACGGCCGTATGTATTTAGCCACTAGATCCTGAGTCTAGCGCGTCTGCCAATTCCGCCACACCCGCAACAAAACCACGTGCTAGCAATAAAAAAGCACGCTGTTGGCAATGCAAAAAGTTATCCGCAATCGAGGGGCCGGTCAAGTCAAAGGCGAGAACCGGCTGATTTTTGGCTAGTAGGCTGCTATAATGATTCCGATGAGTCGATCCGGCCATCACAAACCGCACTAATACCGTTTTTCAATTCTATCCATCATTTTGAGGCAGAGATGAAATTCTTAATCACGACCCTGTTTAGCATTGCACTATTGTTCGCGTTCGGAACCTACTCTAATGCCTTTGATCCGCCTAAGTCTTCATCTGGCACACCCGCAGCCAAGGACGACGTGACTACAAAAGAAAAAGCGAACGACCAGGATTCCAAAGACGATTCGACCAAAGCCGCTGCAAAAAACAAAAAGTCCACACCTCTAAGCAAGTCCAAAAAAATGAGCGATCCATTCAATAAGTTAAACGCGGAAGAAGCTTGGGTAATCCTTGAAAAAGGAACAGAGGCGAAGGACAAGGGATACACGCATTCAAAGGTTGCTGGAACGTACATTTGCAAAAGATGCAATGCTCCGCTTTACAACTCGACAGACAAATTTGAGAGCCACTGTGGCTGGCCGAGCTTCGATGGTGAGATCAAAGGTTCAGTAAGACGTGAAATCGACAGAGACGGTGAGCGAATCGAGATCATGTGCCAAAACTGCGGTGGTCATCTCGGTCATGTTTTCGAGGGCGAACGATACACGGCCAAGAACACTCGCCATTGCGTGAATAGTATTTCGATGAAGCTCATTCCCAAAGGAAAGGAACTTCCCGAAGTCATTAAGGCTGGAGCAGTCGAAGAAACGACAAAGACCCCCGACAAGAGAGAGACCGACAAAAGAGAGACCGTCGAGCCCACAGGAAAGAAATCAACTAAGTAGATGCGACGGTTGTTAAGGCGAGCCGCCTTGCGTTTTTTGCGATCCTTCAAGAGTGGGACGACCTCCTCGGAGTTCATCCCACTTTCGCATTAACGACTCCTTGGGTAGCCAGAAAGCCCGAACAATCCGCCGGTCAAGCCGGTGGGATTCGCCTCGGGGTAAAATGAACTATTTGTGAAGTCCGACTGCCTCGAAAAGGTCGCGGGTTGCCAGTGGACGCGTGCAGGCAAACACTTCTCCTGCAGTGCATCCAGCCGCGGAGCCAGCTGCAATGGCAAGGCCTCGAACTCGATCGAAAACGTGTGCTTTGGCTGCCGGAAATTGCGTTGCATAACATGCGATGCTAGCGATTTTTTTGTCGATGGTCTTGCTGATATCCACGGTAATCTGACTGTCAAAACCGACGATGGCGGCAGGTTCGAATTGCAATCGAAAGTACAACTGCCGCTCGATTGCGTGTACGGGCAGTCCCTCAAATATATCATCCCATTTGGTTAAGCGAGAATAGAAAACTGCGGCATCCGTGATCTGCATAGCTTGAAAGTGGTCGGGCGAGGCCATCGGTGTCTTGTTGCCAAAGCCGATGACCATCTTCGGTCGATAGCGACGAAACTCTTTGGCGAGGGCAACGCGCTCTTCAAAACCATCCATCAATCGCCGATTGGTGAAATCCAAAATTTTTCGGACGTGCACCCCCAATACGTTTGCTGCGGCCATGGCTTCGGCCCGTCTCACATCCGGCGAGGGACTCAATGGCGTCGGCTCGCCATCCGTTAGATCGATGATTCCTACCCGGTAGCCTTGTTCGACAAGTGCCGCAATCGTTCCGCCGCAAGCTATCTCTACATCATCGGGATGGGCACCTACGACGATTACATCCAAACGCTCATTCTGCTGCGACATCGATTCACTCCGGTTGGTAACTTAATGTGGCCGATCGATCGTCTAACGAGGCTTAATTGCTTTGAGCAAGAAAGTCGGGTTGCAAGACTCCAGCCGCAACTTGTCCATTTGATAGTTGCCCCTTGAGATTTGAACCATCCAAAGCATCGGTTCTATTCCCATCTTGGCTACGAACAATTGCTGCAGTGCAACAACGTAATCCATGCTCATCATGTTCGCGATTAGGCATCCGCCAGGCTGCAGTCTCGGCCAAGCGTGCGAAACCAGTTCGGTTACTGCCCGGCCAGTGCCACCCACGAAAATGGCCTCGGGGTCCGGTAGGGACTCCCATGCCTTGGGCGCTTCACCCAGGACTGGAACGAGATTTGTGACTCCGAACTGCAGAGCATTTTCGACCAATAAGTTATAGTCCTCGGCATCCATTTCGATGGCGTAGGCTTTACCATTGCGAGCGATTTGGGCTGCCTCGATCGCGACCGAACCACTCCCTGCGCCGATGTCCCAAACGATCGACGTAGATCGTAGATTCATCTCGCCCAATGCGATCGAGCGCACTTCGTTAGGTGTTAGCAGTCCCCGTTTGGGCTTGCTTTGTCGAAACAGCTCGTCCGGATTTCCGAATAAACGTCGATTGTCCGACTCAGACTGTTTGTCCGGCACGCCAGCTTGCCGGACCATGACCATGACGTTCAAAGGAGCGAAACGTTGATTGACAATATCCGTCAAGGTGCTCCGAGTCACCCGTTCATCTGGTGACCCTAGGTTTTCGCAGACATACACGGTGAAATAGGATATCCCTTTCGAGAGCAGCTCTTCGGCTAACCTTGATGGCGGCACCTCTTCGGACGTAAAGATCCCTACCTTTTCGGCGGACCGAATTCGATCGACGACCCGATCCAGCGGCTGCGAAGCGAGATTGGTTAAATAGGCTTCGTCCCAACTTTCCTTCACTCGTGCAAAGGCCAATTGCATGCTGCTAACGTGAGGAAGTACGTCAAAACGATCCTTACCAAGTCGATCGCAAAGAAACCGTGCTGTGCCATAAAACAATGGATCTCCGTTTGCCAAGACCACCGTTGGGCTGTTGGAAACATCCAACGAATTTGCGAGCCGGTCCAAGTCCGCCCCAATGACTTCCTTACGGCCCTGGAAATTAGGGAACTTTGACAGTAGCCCAGGGGTTCCAACGAGAACGCTTGCAGCTTGGATGCAATCGGCCGCATGCTTGGTTAATCCTTCCGCCCCGTCGTCGCTAACTCCGACTATTATTATCTTGTTTGTTTTTGTCATGGGCAAAGTTATAACGAATCTTTTTCCGGACACAAACACCAAGCCCCAATTGCCTTGCAATGAGTTATGATACGAATACGAAGTTCAGCTGTTTGATCGACTCGCATAGACCTACCGGAGCTAACCACGCATGAAATTGCACTGCTTAGGAACGGCTGGTTACCACCCCAGTGCAACAAGACACACAAGTTGTTACTTTATCCCGGAAGCCAGCCTAGTGCTGGACGCAGGCAGCGGCCTGTTTCGATTGGAGCAGTTGCTCCACCAAGAGGAGATCTCGATTCTCCT
>JANLRK010000682.1:0-1014 GCA_031361585.1 Pirellula sp.
TGCCGCATTGGCAATCGGTACGCCACTGACGGCGATTAGTAGCATGAGTAGTGTTCGCATTATTCACCGATTTCCTGATGCAAGAGTGCTGTTTTTCCATTCTTCAATGTTTGGCGTGCGGCATAGGCTTGGTAGACTGCGATCCGCTGTTGCGAACTCATGCGTGAATAGCAATTTTCACAGAGGAAGGTGATGGGTGTTCCATCCTCCGACCAATCCGTATGCCACTCTTCACCGACATGCGGCTTCTTACAGTGCGAGCAAATGAAGGAGCCAGTCTTGTTTTCCGAGCGTGGCGATTCTTTCTTGCGTAGAAGCTTTTCAACTTCCACATGGGGGCGACATGTCGGACAATCACCGCTGTTCGATTCGAGCGGATTGACTACGGGATATTCTTTGTGCGCGGTCGATGGCGATTCGATTCCGGTCGCTTGAATCACATATGGCTGCGGTTGCGCGATCGCGTAGGAATAGGTGCAGTCAGTGGGATCGATTACTCGTGTCGTCTGAACAGGAACGTAGACTTGATGTTGAATCGGAACGCATACCTGTCGTTGAACACTCGCACAATTTCGCGATTGTCGATTGTCCCGAATCCTCGCAAACAATCCATTTTTGACTTCCTTGGCCGCGTCCAAGTTAACCGGACCGTATTTCAATTCATTGATGGACCGTTCCGCGTCGCCAATCTGTCCCGACCTTGGCCTGAAGACAGCAGGTGCCACGGATGGTTCATTGCTGTGCATGCAAACCGTAGCTCCAATCGCTACGCAAAGCATCACGACCATGCAAACTATAAGTAGCCCCGTCCCAACGGACACCGATACGACAATGGCTCTGGACATTAATTCACCTCGTAAGCTTGAAAAGGTACATTTGGGGCAGGGGTTAACAATGGAATCGCGCAAAAGCCTCCAAAGCCGCGCCACTCAGTTAAAAACTGTTGCTTGGGGATTGGGATAAATCGCTCTTTGCGGTTGTTGTCGAGCAACCAAGCGACCTCGCGACCCTGCC
>JANLRK010000696.1:0-2065 GCA_031361585.1 Pirellula sp.
AGTTCACTTTATTGATGTGGAATGCCTCAGGTTCGGCGACGATCGCTACGAACAGCGCCACCGGGGTGATTCTAAACGACGAGGTGACACTGTCCGTGGTTGCAGGGAATGCGACGAAGGCAGAAGGAAATTCGGGTAGCACTCCCTTTACGTTTACCGTTAGCCGAACCGGCGATACGAGTGGTTTAACGACCGTCGATTACACCGTGTTCGGAAGCGGGGTCAATCCAACCAACGCGACTGACTTCGCGGGCGGTACCCTAGACAGAATCACGTTCACGCCCGGCGAATCCTCGAAAGTCGTTACGGTTCTCGTCAAGGGGGATACAACGATCGAGCTCGATGAACAATTCACTTTATTGATGTGGAATGCCTCGGGTTCGGCGATGATCACTACTAACAGCGCCACCGGGGTAATTCTGAACGACGAAGTCAATTTGTCCGTCGTTGCAGGAAATGCGACGAAGGCAGAGGGAAATTCGGGTAGCACTCCCTTTACGTTTTACGTTAGCCGAACTGGCGATACGAGTGGTTTAACGACCGTCGATTACACGGTCTTCGGAAGTGGGGTCAATCCAACCAACGCAAGTGACTTTGCGGGCGGTACCTTAGATAGAATTACCTTCGCGCCTGGCGAATCCTCGAGAGTCGTTACAGTTCTCATCAAGGGGGATACCACGGTCGAACTCAACGAACAATTCACGTTGTCCATGTGGAATGCCTCGGGTTCGGCGGTGATCACTTCGAGCAGCGCCACCGGCGTGATTCAAAATGACGACCCTGTAGCTCAAGGCGCTCCAAATTTGGCTATCCGCGATACCGAGAGCAGATATGGCGGGATCGGTACTATCGACTTTCCTATCACGGAAATTGCTCCGCCCCGGAAGAGTGGATTAAATGCTGCTTCCGCAGCTTTTACCTTTCGGTTTGCCTCGCTTGAAAGTCACCAGAAGGAACAATCCGAATCGAAACGCATCGACATCGCATCCTTACATAGAGCATTCTCTGACATCGAAAGTTTGTTGGATATGCTTTCAGATACTTGAGTTTAGACGTTAGAATATCCGCAATCCTCTGTGGAAACTTGTCATTGTATCGGAGTTGCTTTACACTCCACAGTCGCCCCCGGCAGGCGCGACCTACTAAACTCAAACCAATACGCGTGAAGTCATGGCTATGAATCGAAAACGAGTGCTCGAGACCCTCCTGTTATGCGTATTTTTGACGCAGCTTTCGGACATCCAAGGTGCGGACCTCATGTTAACAAAAGACCTTCCATACGTGGAGCAGCCTCACACACGACAAGTGCTGGATGTTCACGCGCCCAGTGGTGCAAAGAACTTGCCGGTAGTGTTTTGGATTCATGGCGGGGGATGGCAGGGTGGTGACAAAACCAGCGTCCAATTGAAGCCGCAGGCATTTGTGGACAAAGGATTTGTGTTTGTCTCCACAAATTATCGACTCCTGCCGGAGGTTGATATGGAAACCATTGTTCACGACATTGCCAAAGCGATTCGTTGGACTCACGAACACGTTGCTGAGTATGGTGGAGACCCAAACCGCATGCTCGTAATGGGCCACTCTGCGGGCGCGCAGCTCGCTGCGTTGATCTGCACCGATGATCGCTATCTTAAAGCCGAAGGGATAACGCTGGGCAACATCAAGGGTTGCGTGCCAGTCGATGGCGATACCTTCGACGTACCTGCGATCATCGAAGTCGCAGAAACACGATGTCGTGTTCACGGTCTTCCACTACCAAAGTTTGGACACCGTTTGAAATTCGGAAATGATCCGAAGAAGCATCAAGAACTCTCTGCGGTGATGCATGTAGCGAAAGAGAAAAGCATTCCACCGTTCTTGATCCTTCACGTGGCGGACCACCCAGACACCACCGCTCAAGCGCAGCGTCTTGGTAACGTGTTGAACGAAGCCGGTATTCGCGCGACATTGTTCGGTGGACGCGATACCACGCATTCCTGGATCAATGAAAATCTCGGCCAACCCGATGATCCGGCCACAAAAGCACTATTCGCGTTTGTCGGCGAAGCGTTGAAGAAATGACTAC
>JANLRK010000697.1:0-2479 GCA_031361585.1 Pirellula sp.
ACCAACAGTTACAGAATCATAATCTAACAGGGAAATAACTACCAAACTTACATTTAAAATTTTATGGCACAACAGGCGTCGATCATAACTTGGGCAAGGCCAAGAATAGCAGCAATTGATCAAGATTGTCCAGGGCTTGCCAATCACGACAAATAGATCGTGAAAGCTTTGCTAGCAAACGAGGCTCTGCCCGACTTGTGATCGACGCCGCACAACAAAATAGCCGCTCAACAAAATAGCCTCTCTCATTGTTGACCAAGAAAGAATTTATCCCCCTGCTGGGCAAGGTTCGGGGGCGGCGCACGGTTGATTTCCGGCGCAAGCTCTGAATGCATTACTGCAGTTGGTGCACGTATCTCGTACCCGGCATTCTTGAAATTCTCTGGAGCAATCTACGCATGACCGTTGCTTAACCACACACACGCACGAGCCATCTGTGTTTCTATTTATTACAAGGGGGCTAGTGGTGTCGGTACAATCCCCATGCTGGCTGACATGCGCACCAACCGCGTTTGCCGACACGTTAATTACGTGTCCATTGTGACAGACATCAACCTTGTTTGGCGGTGCCGGTGGTGGTCCGGCCGAAATCAGAAAATGCGAGGCTGGTAAAGCCAGTATAGCCGCACTCAACCCGAGAAAACTAAAGAATCGATACATCATAAAGCTCCTCAATCAAACGGTGTGAATGTGCACTAGCGCACCAATCGGCGCAAAGAGTAAAAAGTGCACAATAGGTAATCGTAACAAAAAGATAGATGACTATGCCATTATTGAAGTAAATTTTCAGAATTAATATAGACCGACTCCGTCTGCACAAGTAGCCGCAACATGAACGTAAAGAACTTCAACGACCCGTTTTTGAATCAATTCGCGATCGGTCGCCTCCAAAAAACGGTTCCTATCTCTCGAACTATTTTCACCGCCGATTGGCGTATGGGATGACCGATCAATCACCTCTTCCGACGAATAGCCGAACATCTGACTCGACTAGGAGGCAATCCTTGCTGAAGGCGAAATGTTCAAATGAAGCGAATCCGACACCTGCCAAGAAAAGTCTCCATCCCCCAAAACCCGCCGGAATTCGTTCGCTACCACCCGTCAAACCTCAAGAGACGGATTTGAACAGCATGTGTGTAGCGACAACGACTTTTCCCTAGCCGCGAGCTTCTCATCCACATGTAGACGTAGCCGATTCCTTGGCCAGCGTCTTCCACAAACTAGCACAAACACTTCGGGCGTTGGCGCTGGCTGCTTGCAGGAGGATGGATGCATCGGAAGAGTCGCAACCAGCCAGCTTCCCACCAACATGTGGACGTAGCCGTAGACTCAGCCGCTTCCACAGGTTTGACGAAACACGGTGGACCTAGTTCAGCGTCAGCGGGCAACACTGTGGAAGTGGACGAAGCCAGCGACAGCGCCCCTCCACAGCTTGGCTAGAAACTACTTCGGCTACGGCGCTGACTGCTTGCTGTAGGACTGCTACATCGGATAGACTGAAGCGGATGGCGGCGAGAAAGCGTTTAGGATCGAGTAGTTCGCCTTCTAATTCACTTTTGTATTTATGCACTTGAGAGCTTCCACCATGTCAGTGCTCCTCGATTTCCTCAGCCGTGTTCAACCTGAACATCACGCTATCATCCAAGAGCTCGACTCTTTGATTTGCAAGGCGGCGCCAGATCTAGTGGTGAGCTTGAAGTGGCGAAACCCGACCTATCACAGCAAGCGAAATGCATGCGCAATTCTTAGCCATAAGGATTACGTGAACCTTCAAGTGTGGGGAGCCGCTGAGTTTGATGATCCAAAGGGATTGCTCCAAGGCACTGGCAACGGAATGCGCCACATCAAGTTTGCGGCTGGTGACAGGCTCAATCGCTCTGCTGTCGAGGCCATTATCAAGCAAGCCGCAAAGGTAGCGCGTGCCTAGCCAGTCGTTCAAGCGTCCCGACTGACGAAATTGAGCAAGTATTTCTTTTTCCGGTCACCCTCCCAACTGCAGCATATCCACAGGGATGGCTCCTCGCTTGTGAATGGGTCCGCTTCCCTCCGACCAGTCGCATTCCATTTCCGCAGTGCTGGACTACCAACTGGCTTTACGGATTGCCTGGCAGTGAGATTCTCGAATCGGTTGGCAGGATGCATTACTGCTTATGCAAGCGTCCGATTCCCTCCGACACGCTTCTGCGATTTCTACAAGGTTGTGCCGCTTGCATATTCCCAAATCCGCTGTCAGTGAGATTACCAAATTGGTTAGCTGAGCAACCTAGCAGCTGCAGCTTCCACAGGTTTGACTGAGGCTGGAGGCATGGCTAGCTCCGCGACTGTGGACAAGTCGTCGGCGGGATCGGCCTCGAAGGATGCAGTTAGCCAATCTGCGGTAAACCATGACAACTGACGCAGATCGGGTTGAGCAGACAATCGCGACTTGGAAAGAATCCGTTTCCACAAGGTTGGCTCATCTGCTAACTTGCGAGTTCAG
>JANLRK010000770.1:0-3834 GCA_031361585.1 Pirellula sp.
CATCACCACCCTTTGGCAAACTAGCAATAACGCCGGAAATCTTGCAGATGACGTTTGGGCGCTTGGACAGTTTCTCAATGCCGGACTTCCATTCGTCTACCGAATGCGCAGGTGCTTCTTCGATGCCCGTCGCTTTGCGAAACGACTTGGGATCCGCGTTGCCACAGTGATCGAGAATGAATCGCGTTTCTGGACAGAGCTCCGCCAACTTAGCTCCATCGGATAACTCTTTGGGCCTCATGCATAGGTCGAAACTGCGCCCAAGCTCTCCAAGTTGTCGCACGCTTTTTATGAATTGCGGTTGCAAGCATAATCCGGCAGGCGTTTCATTTTCGTGAAGAACGCGACGTGCGCCCTTGACCTCCAGATCCGATTTGAATCGGGTGATGTATTCGGAAAATTGATCCGATTCTGGTCGGCTGCCGATAACTGCGCCGATAGTTGGCGTGGAGGTATCGCGACTCAAGCGGATAACATGTTCCGCTTCCTCAACCAACTGCGAGGTGTCCACTGCAACTTCCATGTAGATGGCTTTAACACTGAGGCCCTGCGTGGCTTCGCGATACTCAGGCAAATGATAGGTGCGATTCAAGATTTCGGGCGTGCCAGCGAGCCAGGGGAGTTTCTGTCTCTTTAAGTCCCAGAGATGCTGATGCGTATCAATGATCGCGGGCGATGGTTCGGCAGCAAGAATGGACTGGCTCAATGCATTCACAGCTGGCGACATCATGGCTCCAAGGGTAGTCAACTTAAGAAAATTCCGGCGGTGGTTCATAAGCTTACTCGCAAGGTCAAAACACGATTTAGGGGTGCCACGAAAGCCTCGTGTCGTCGAAGATAGAGTTGGGCTGAAAGTGTAGCTCGGCACTCCGTGCCGATGAGAACGGTTGGGGAACGGTGGGGAAACGGCACGGAGTGCCGTGCTACACTAGTATGACGCATCCACCAGATGACGACAACGGGTTACGCATTTCTAACGATGGAGTCGCGCAAAGATGGAAAACATGCAGGAGTATTTGCAATCAACGGAGTTCCTCGACTTCAAACATGAATCGGTACGCGAATTCGCAGTCCGAAACACGATTGAGAATGACTCGGACTTGGAGAAAGCCAAGAGTCTGTACCTCGCCGTTCGCGATGGATTCCGGTACAACCCCTACCGTTTGGATTTGCGCCGCGAAGGATTGAGGGCATCGCATTTGCTAACAAGAAATTTTGGGTATTGTGTCGAGAAAGCAGTGTTGCTTTCGGCAACCGCCCGAGCCGTTGGCATTCCAAGTCGTCTGAGTTTCTATATCGTTAAGAACCACATTGCAACCGAGCGTTTGGAGGAAATACTGAAGACCAATCATCTGGTCTTTCACGGTGCGTCAGAAATGTTCTTGAACGGGAAATGGGTAAAAGCCACGCCAGCTTTTAACCAATCTCTGTGCAAACATCTTGGAGTGGCCCCACTCGAATTTGACGGAACGAATGATTCCATTTTTCAGGAATTCAATTCCAGTGGAAATGTCTTCATGTCCTACCTGCATGACTACGGCGCATTTGCCGATTTGCCGTACGAAATTTACATCGGGGAACTTGAGAAACACTACCCACATGTTTTCGGGGACGCGAAATACACAAACGGGAATCGGATTTATGACTTCACTAAGGTCGACAGCCCAATTGATCCGCAATAGATCGACAATGTCGTTACCTTACCGGACGTAATAATCTCGCGATTGATTCGTTGGGTTGAATTCCGTTCTGTATCAACAATGACAAGAATTGCAATGGGCTGAGGGGACTTCCTGCTTCCTTGGCAGCAATCATTGCAGCCCGAATGATCTCGATCGATTCTGGCGTTGCATTGAACCTGCGCAAGATGCTTGTCACGAGTTCCACGAACCATTTCGCCATTGGATGTACTCTCGATCGTAAATCACCTGAATCAGCGCACCACTGCATCGCGTTCGGCCAATTTGTCTGCCGAGGGAGAGGCATACGGTTTTGAAACCGACGATGACGATGACAATTCAGTGGACGAATTTGACCTCACCGAAATCTCGCTCGAAGCAATCGATACCACGCGACGCATATATACTTTGCCCAACAAGCCCCGACTCCGCATGGAAGATAGTCGATGAGTTGATCCAACAGTCCAACAGCCTCGCCATGACTTCCCATATCGCGACCATGCTACGAACGAGTGACGGACGTGTCGGTTCCGAATTGGAAATTGTCTTTAAGAGCATGCCATCGAGTAATCTAACGCTTGTCCCTCGTGGGCTTGTGTGACGGCATAATGTGGGCATTGGGCACCGCATCGTACGAGTCGACAGAGGGTACCGTGCTGCAATCAGCAATTGTATCCTCTCGCATCGGTCCATCGTTTCCTGGATTCGAGCCACTTGCGATTGGTACCGATGACTACGGGAAATCAGAATTCGAAGATAGGTTTAGCACTGAGCAACACGAGGAATTTGACTACGCATGGGAAGGCTATAAGTCCGGTAATAGTAGCCAGGCTAGATCACTTCTGCGAGAATTCCTCTGTCGATTTCCTTACCACATCGACACATACCAGAACATGGGTGTAATCGAACACCGCCACAATCGATCTGTTCGTGCCTTCAAGTATTTTGAGACGGGATATCGAATTGGGATGACGTCCATTCGCAAGGTTTGACCTAAGTGTCTACTATGGAATCGTATCAACAACAGGCCTTTTCTGAGAGCCGCTCACAGCTTCGGGATCGGCTTGAGCGATCAGGGGCGATCGATCGAAGCGGCAGAAGTATTCGAATAAATTTTGAAGTGGAATCCGGGGGACAATCAAGGAGCACGGTACCTTTTGGCTAGCCTGTATGTCGAAGCCAATGCGATCCAAAAGGCAAGAGCGATCCTCAAAGAACACGGCGTCGACGGAATGAACGTCTTCACGCGTTGTCTGGTCGAAGTTTTGGACGGCAACTATTTGAACGCCATCGACTGGCTATGCAGAGGCGTGACCTACAATGTGCATTTTCCATCAGTTGCATCCGGTTCATTGACATCCATGGGCGAGCAGAGCCCGTATGGCGTTGAGATGGGTAGCCAGAGGAAGCCGCCGCTTTCTTGCTCTACAACCCCACCTGGAAAAAAGCTACAGCTCAGTCATTCCTTGGTCGGATGATGGCCGTCGCGCCAATCGCTGATTGCATTCGCCAAGTCATCCATCGTCAGTCTGAGATCAAAAAACGCAACTCACCAGATCAGGCACACGAACGAGTCATGATTTATGAACAATCCATTCGCGTGTTCGACAAGGAGTCCATTAGGTGCGTTGTCAAGGAGCTTCAGTCGCTAGGAGTTTTTTGATCAAGGCAAAGCACTTCTTCTTTGGTGGCATGGTCATGCACAACAACGTCCAACGGTCGCTTCATGGTCCTGATCTAGTAACTCATCGCACGGAGATCTTGGTAAGTTGCCAAAGCGTCGATTGTAAGAATCGGTTCTTGCTCGATCTCCATTGGATTAACTGGGGATTGTGAGCCTAGCAAGGGCGTGTGACACGTCTGGTCAAACCAGATTGTAGCAATTGCTAGGGGAGCTAAAACGCAGCTGGACAGCAAATTTTGCTATCCAGTCTACTTCAATAACCGTTGTCGAGGCCCGCAGACCCGGCATTTTACAGTACACCTATGAGGGTTCGAACCTCAAACCTTCGGTTCCGTAGACCGATGCTCTATCCAATTGAGCTATAGGTGCGCTAAGCATTGTTCTACGGTCTAGAATCGTTCTGAGCAAGGCCCTTTTGACTTCGATTTCTAGTCAAATCGAACCACGAATGGACTTTCTTAACACTACTAA
>JANLRK010000020.1:0-36378 GCA_031361585.1 Pirellula sp.
AGTCGCCTTTTTTAGCTTGGAAGCAGAACAATCCAGCAGGACAAGCCTGCGGTATTTCGAAACCCACCGGCTTGACCGATGGATCGTTCGGGCTTTTTTGCTACCCACGAAGTTAGAAAAAAAAGCGAGTCTCAAAGAGACTCGCTTAACTGTTTCATGCGAGTCCAAAATCGGACTCGCATTCGTCACAGAAATTCGCAGTGACTACTTCTTTCGCTTGAATGTTCGATCCAAATCTGCGAAGAAGTCGTCGACCAGTTGAGCACGCTCGACATCATTGACACCCGCTTCGTTGCTGCTCACCTGGGCAGATGCAGATTTGGTTGCCATCGTCGTGTCTGCAATGCAGCCTAAGACTATGTTACTTATCGAACCGGCACTCGCAAGAACCAGATCGCTCGTCGGTTGGAAAGTCTGTTTCGTACTTGAAACAATCCGACTTGCTGCAACTGTTGTTTGGCCAAGCTCAATCGGCGATACAGGCGGAGCGCCCATTCCGCTGGTCGCACCTCGAGGTAGCGCGGCACCGGAGCCTGACGCGGGGATCGTGATGTTGGTTAATGCCAATCCATTGATAATTCCTTGACGAATTGCGATGAAGTCGCTGTTGATAACAAACCCGTTCTTGTCGACGTCGCGAATACTAGATACCGAACCAGGCGAGCCGGCGCCACCCACAGGCAACGCTGCTGATAAGTCAGCGTTCAGAACATTGTAAGTTCCTCCAATCACCGCTCCGTTGATATCGCCTCGCAAATGACCAAGGTAAAATTCCTGTACGGCAGGAACGCCGATCGCCGCGTTGGCTAATAACCGGACCTCCAACCAACGATTTTCAATTGCGTTATCAGGCCATTCGAATCGAACTCGGGCTGGAGAGGTCGCGGTCCCGGGGGTAACGACAATTGCCGTCGCAGCTGGAGCAGCAACCCAACCACTAGGCGGATTTGTCGCTTCATCGAAGGCACCTTGAGGACTCATTTTCAATTGAATGTCTGCAGCCGTTAAGGTAGCTGCAGTTAGTCCAGGTACATCTATGACCAAGCCGTTGATACCGCGAGTGTAGTTGCTCACGTTTTCAAAGGTCATTGTTTGTGCTGCAGCACCTGCCTTGGCTACACGCTTCGAGGGGTCAAAGCCCCCTTCAAGAACAGGGGTCTCGTAGGCCGAGCCTTTGTAATAGGCAGTATTGCTCACTACTGGACCGCGTCCTGGCGAACCAATGTCTGCAACATTGTACGTAGCACCTGCTGGATTGGTCGGATTGATTGCCCCGTTCACGCCAACAGCGGAACTCCTCCAGTTCGTGCCAATATCGTTGTTGTCAAAGACTCTTGACAGATAGATGCTTGGACCATTGGCTGCAGCTGGCCAAACCGTTCCATCGTCGTCGTAATTGACAAAATCGAACGGCACGTTCCCAGCATCTCTAAACGCAATGTTTTCGTCGATCAAACCGGGGACCGCCGAAGGAGCATTGCCTAGATTGCCCCAGAAAACGCCGACCACAACGGCTTCCGCTGGCACGTTCCATTCCGTTCGAAAGATCGTCTCTGTAATCAAGCCGAAGGAGCTATTGTAAACGACAGCAAATTGCCCCGGAGCTAACAAGGTTCCCGCAGGAATGGCTCCCCAATTGGTTGTGTCCTCATCGTCGAATGACCAACCACCAAGATCTAGCGTGAATGTACCGCGATTGTAGAGCTCCATCCATTCCGTTTTCGGTTCTGCACCGGCCGGATTGAACATGATCTCAGTGATCGCGACATTTCCAACTTCGTTGTCCGCAATTGGGACGATGGAAGTCCCGCTGACGTAATTGTTACCTGCGACCTGAGCGGTCGAAGAAGCTGTGATGGTTACGTTTTTGAGACCATCTGCGAAGAGGTCGTCCACTGCAGTCACGGCAAAGGTAATCGAGGATTGAGTGTCCGGAATGGTCACGGTCGCGGGTACGGTGGCCAACGTTGGATCACTACTCGTCAATGTCACGTTCAAATTGCCGACAGTACCGTTGCGAGTGACTGTGATAGTGGCGACGCCACCCTTTTCAGAGATGGAAGCTGACGTAGACAGCGTCAAGGTAGGCGCTGCAGCCGTCGTGAAATTCCAAGTCGTCGCATCGGTGTTGGCTATTCCCGGGGAAGCAAGACCTGTGGTACTCGCAGTCACTTTGAGATTGTCGATGGCCCACCACCAATCGTTGGTACCAGTTAGGCCATATCGGAACTTCATGCTGCCGGTTAGCGATGCGGCCGGATTCGGGACGTTTACAACCTTATGTTCGTTTACGTTTGGTGCCGTTGCAGAACCATCCGTATTTGTCCGGTTGTATCTAAACAGCTCATTCCAGGTGGTGCCACCGTTGTAGCTGACTTGGAGTATGCCTTCTTGATTGTCCGGCGGAAGCGTCGCGGACATTGCTCCTTCTGGGCGGAAGCTAGAATCGAATTCAAGCACAACGGAATTCGCTACAACGTTTTCAAGACTAATTGGAGTAGTAATCAAGAAACTGTTGAAACTGTTATTCAGTTGAGGCAAATCATCCCATTCATCTGTCTCACCAACGGCAATTGTCCCTTGGCCTCTAGTGAAATTGGAACGGTTTTGGCCCCCTTCGGTTTCCCAGAAACTTTTCTTTGCGAAAGTCCAACCGTTCCATTCTGGCACACCTCCCGGTGGCATCAAGGAATTGTCGACAACGTACCCAGCTGGCGGTGTAGCCGTAAAGTCCTTGCCATCCGGCGTCAAACCAACCGTTTCCGTTACCGCCGGTCCAAGAGTCATCAACTCAAAGTCTTGGCTCAATAGAGGAGTACCAGTAATCACAGTCAGAAGATTGTTGAGAATAGCTCCGTTATCAAATGCAACGTAGTAATTCGTCAAGCCAGCAAGATCAACTGGCGGGTTGATTGTTACCACTGGTCCTGCAATCGTTACAGCAGAAGATTGTATGTCGATGTCTTGAGCTGACTTTCCGTCCGAAGCGCGAATGATGTGAACAAATCCGTTCCCCTTCTTTACGTCTTCAGTGAATGTTACCGAAAGGTTCGTTCCAACGGGAACTGCCGTGGAATCATCGGCTGGGCTGAATGCCGTTGTCTTCGGGAAGTCGTCATCAAGAACGATGATCGATGCTGTACCCGACACATACGTCGGTACGATGGCTGACGACGCAGTAATCACAACAACTTGAGGACCGTCTTTAAGCGCGTCGTCGACTGCGGTGATTGGGAATGTAACCGAAGCACTACCGGTGAACGCGCCGACATCTGCAGGAATGACGACCGACACGGGTACTGTGGCTTCGGTCGTGTCGTTGCTGCTCAAAAGGACCGTGATATCTACGGCCGAGGCCGCATTGCGAGTAACCGTTCCAGTTGCAGTGCCACCGTTTTCGCTCATTGACGCCCTGTCGATAGCGACGGAAAAAGTGGGCACGACAGCCGTAAAGTTCCAGTCTGCTGGATTGTTGATTCCCTGAAATGCGAGGGCTGGTATGCTTCCAAAGACCTTGAGATTGTCGATTGCAAGCCATCCGCCCCGAGTGTGCTGAAAGCTGATACGGAACCGCATGTTGCCGGCCGCAGGATTGACTAAGTTGGCTAGATGAAGAAGTCCAGTTCCGGTCTCGCCGGCGCTATTGATGACGACATGGGTGCTACCGACAGCGGTGGATGCGAATTCCGCCAACTCGATAAAGGCTCCACCATAGGAAACTTCGATGATACCAAGCGCAGGCAATGCGTCTCTAAAGGTCGCATCAAACTCGAGCGATACGGAACCTGCCGCTACGCCAGAGGCCGCTAGGTCGATCGGAGTTGTCGATAGGAACACGTCCATTTCGTTTGGCGATGTTCCATTCCACGCGGATGCATCTGCTACAGCTACGACTCCGCTGCCGGCAGTGAAGCCGCCGCGTCCACCGTCACCAGTTGCAGTGAGCCAAGAGGCCTTATTGAAAAAGCCCCAATTGTTAAAATCAGCGTTGCCACCGGTTGCTGTTGCTCCAGCCCCGTCATTGATTGTGAATCCAGGCGGAGGAGTCTTGGTAAAGTTTTGGCCGTTTCCAACGGGTGGTGTGAGAGCACCCAGAGTCATCAAGTCGAAATTCTGAGTCATCAAAATTGTTTTCACCGACGCAGGTGGTGCAATGGGTGTGTTGTCGACAAAGGTACCGTCGTCCACAAGTACGTAATAGTCAGTATTTCCGACCAAATTTACTGGCGGGTCAATAATCACGGTGGTACCGGAAGTCCCACCTCCTTGAAAGGTCACCGCTGCAGAACTGACAGGGAGGCTAGCAACCAGCAAATTGCCGTTGGTTCGCACGATATTGATCGAACCATTTCCCTTTTTTACCGCGCTGTCGAAGGTAATCGAAAGGTTGCTTCTATAATCAAATCCAAGCCCGTTGTCTGGCGGGCTCAACGTCACAACTTTCGGCCCTTCATCGTCAATCACATCGATGCTCTTAGCAACCGGAGCGAAGTTCGTTGCCGTTGCCGTTATCGTTACCGTTTGCGTTCGGTCAGCAAGGCTATTGTTGATTGCGGTAATAGGGTACGTTGCGGTTAACGAACCAACGGCAAACGTTGCCGTCGCGGGAACACTCAACCGCGTGGTCGGGGCGCCGCTTGGATCTCTAGCGGCTAAGTTGACGGTTAATGCGTTTGCGGTTGATCCATTTCGCGTTAGCGTACCTGTAGCCGTGCCGCCATTCTCACTGATACTCGCCTTGTCGATTCCCATCGTCAGAACGGGAATGTCCAGATTCCAAAATGTCGAACTATTAACTCCGAGGAAAGGGGTACCAGTCACGGTGCCCTTGACTTGAAGATTGTCAATCGCCCACCACCAATCGTTTTGACCAACTACGCCCCATCGAAGCTCCATGTTGGCCGCACCGGCAGGATTTTGAATGCTTCTAAACGGCGCAGCGCCTTTGCCATTTCCAGTGCCGCCAGTACTAACTCCGGTGGCAATACCGGAAGTCAAGTGTTCATTGAGATTGACTGGATTGATCCCAGCACCTGGGCCGTCGTTGCTCGTGTTCGCGGGGTTCAGCGTGAGGATGTTGGTCCATGCACCGCCATCAAATCGGACATCGAGCGTACCGATTTGAGAATCCTCCGGGCGGAAACTCGAATCAAACTCCAAGACCACTGAATTTGCGGCGACTCCAGTCAATTTGATTGGCCTAGAAATAAATTTACTATTGAATGCACCGCTGTTGGCCGCGTCATCAAATTGATCCGGATCACCCAACGCAACTGTATTGTTCCCCTTGGTGAAGGCGCTGCGGGCTTGATCGCCCGCTTGGCCAATCCAAGAGTTCTTATCCATGAAGCTCCAACCCCGGTACGGAGCAAGTCCACCTGTTGCATTTGCTGTGTTGTCCACCGAATAGTTAAGTGGCGGAACGAGCGTGTAGTCGGTACCGTCTCCACCCGTGATGCCAGCATCGAATGGACTCAATGGTAAGAAATCGAAATTCTGCGTTAGCAGAGTTCCGCCTGTTATTGGCGTGAGCGTCGTGTCCAAGAAAGTACCGTTGTCAACGTAAACGGTATACGCTTGGGCCGCAAGCAATGGCGTAGGGAGGGGAATGGTGACCGTTGGTCCCGCAATCGTAACGGCCAGCGAGTTGACATCCACTACAACACCTAAGGTGCCCGTAGAATTTTGAACGACGTGGATGTTGCCCTGTCCCTTGACGACATTCGCATCGAAGGTGATCGTCAGGTTGGTATTGAGCGGCCAATCGTTTGCTCCGTCGGCTGGCGTCATACTCAAGATATTGAGCGCCATCAGATTGCGAGGTTCGAGTTGTTCTAGGAATCGCTTACGAGCCTTCTTTCGTTGTTCTTCAACGCGTCGATTGCGTCTGGAACGAACAATGCGATTTAAAGAACTTGCCAATGAACTGAATGCGGCGTGGCTTGTACGAAACGACATTGTCGTGCTCCAAAATTAAGTGAATATCAAAGAAAGAAGATCTAGAAGGACCGTTATGTTAGGCATTTTCGCTTTAGATAGCAAATTGCGGACAAATAAGATTCTGGGAATAATGGGTTAATAAAGTGTTATTAAAGGGTAAATAAAGGTAAAAGGTAGACGCTAGTTGATATTTTCCAGGTGGCGTGCGGAAACCGTTCCTGTCTTAACATGCGCTTGCGCATTGAAGGCGATGACGACCCGATCCTGTTCTCCGCGGTATGGAAGTCCGCTGTGCATCAAGTAAGAGGGAAAGAGTAAAAGCAATCCGTTTTCAATGGGTGGGTCGACCGACGCGGTAAGGTACTTGTTGCCAAAGTCACGATAGCTGCCACCCAAATTGAAGGGACAATAAAAGCGACTTCCGCCATTGGGAGCGGACTTCCCATTGCGAATTCCGCTTGTTCCCAATTCCAAATAGAAGATCCCACACCATGAGCATCCATGATGGACGTGAGCATCATGAAACCCGCCATCGTTGGTTATGTGATACCAGCTATCGATGAATTGGATCTCAACGTCTTGTGGTTGCGCTTCCTGTTCGTTAGCAACACAAACAGCCAATGCCAGGGATCCCTCTATGAACTTAACCAGACTTTGCAAACTTGACTCTTGCTGCAAGAACAAATCGAAATTGCTCTCGTATAATCCGTGTGCGGATTTTGCACCGACTGCAACTCCACTATCGATTGTCTTGCTTTGATCTGCTTGAAGCCGTCTCAAATACGCTAACAAGCTGGGAGCTTCCTGTGCATACAAATTCCAGCGACGAGTGAAGAACATGGTTGGCCAAACCTGTGTTCCTCGGAGGTCGTATTCGCTGTTTGCAGGCATGTCGTTGTCTATGTTGCAAAGTCTTTTGTGTATGGTGTATTTGTCGGCGGACGGCAGACTGAAACTACTTGCCAGAACGTGGCACCCTGGGCCGTGTGAAACTCGGGCCGGGGGCCGAAGCTACGGTAAGCCAACTCCTGCCGCTCGGCTAATTGTAATTGAAGCGGGACTTTCGTGTTGTTGGCGCACCGCCAACAATAAAGAATCTCGTGGATTCAGATATTTTGGCGTCGATCTTAAGCTGGGCCGCGAAACACTTTCGCTAGTGTTCCCTAGTAGGGGAATGCGTCAAGCATTTCGTTGGCGTCCAGCATTCACGAAAGCTTTGACAGCTTCCGCTACGATTTAAATCGGACCGCCTTAAGATCGACGCCGATATTTTCCACAACCAAGGAAAATTGCTTCCATGCGCATGTTTTCAATCGATGCAAACGATAAACTGAGAATACTATTTGCTGTCATTTCGCCTTACCAGGAATCCAACTTTAGCAATGCCTGAAAACTCCGCGTCGACCATAAGCCATCAAATTGCACTTGCCTTTCCCACCCTGATTGGTCGATTTCAAGTATCCGACACCGAGGCAACCAATGCCGCTTTGTTGCGAGTGCTGTTGGAGCGTGAAGCGAGTACACCGTCGAATGATTATGCAAATTTAGGCGGTTGGCATTCGTCCGGTGACTTGCTCGAGTGGGGTATACCGGAGGTGGAAGAACTGCGAACTTGGATATCGGAAGCCCTCAATCGCATGGTACAAGCAACAGGCCAATTGCCAGAGGTCGCGGGTAGAGCCGCCCCGCCACGAGGTGGATTCCGTGTCTCCGCATGGGGAAACATAAGCCGCCGCGGCAATTACCATCGAATGCACAACCATCCCAATAGCGCTTGGTCTGGTGTCTATTACGTTACTGGTATGGGCTCCTCCCATTCAATGGGTGGGGTGCTTGAACTTTACGATCCACGTCCTTTTACCGAAATGGTCGATGTTCCGGGATCACCTTATGGTCAACGCGTTCTTGTTCGGCCAGTGCCTGGATTGATGGTGCTGTTTCCAAGTTGGCTCTACCATTTTGTTCACCCAAGTGACATCGATACCGTGCGAGTCTCCATCGCATTCAACGCAGCTTGGCGGCCAGCCTAAAATGACCATTCCAACAACGCTACGTGAAGCGTTGGCCGCTTCCCCATCGCTCTTTCCGTTGAACTTGGATCCGACAGGCAACCTAGTTCAGTTAGTCAATTTGGCGCAAGTAGATTACGAAGCCGCAAGCTTTTTAGATGGTCGATTGTTGGGGCAAGGAATGCGTCAGGCCGTTGTCCCGTGGAGCGAACTGCAGGGCGCCGCAGCAGGTCTGCCAAGACGATGCAACTTCATCTTCCACATCTCACACGCAGGCTCGACACTACTTTCACGGCTGCTTGGCTCACATGCAGCTTGCTTCTCCATTCGAGAGCCAGGCATCCTTCGACTGTTAGGTCAAGGAGCATACTTCGATCGACTCGATGCCTTCCTCGGTATTTGGTCCCGAACATTTCAATCGGAGCAAACGGTCCTTATTAAGGCAACCAGTTTCGTCAGCGAAATTGCCGTCACACTTTTGTCGTCAGTCCCGAACTCACGCGGGCTGCTCATGTACGTACAACCCGAAACGTTTTTGCGGGCCTTGCTCGACGGTGCAATGAGCGATATTACCAGCCAAGCAGAATCGCGTCTTCAACGCCTGCAACGAAGGGGATTGCTAATTGGACTAACGATCTCGGAGTTGTCGCCAGGGGAGTGCGTTGCCATGAGTTGGCTAACGGAAATGGTTTCTCTAGCGGAGGCGGCCAAGTGGTCACCAGAAAGAACATTGTGGCTTGACTTTGATGATTTCCTGATGAAGCCTGAGTTGCATTTGCAAGCATCCTTTGAACACTTCGGAATCCATACCGACGTCGCATCGCTACTCTCCGGACCCATGATGCAACGCTATGCCAAGAAGCCAGAAGTAAACTATGATGCTTCGTTCCGTTCTAAGTTGCTAGCGCAATCGCAACAGAAGTTTAGCGACGAGATCTCCCGCGGTTTGGCATGGCTAGAACTCGCCGAGCCAGCCAAGATTAGAAGCGGAGTTCATTCCGTGTAGCACGGCACTCCGTGCCGTTTTTCTTGTGTAGCACGGCACTCCGTGCCGTTTTTTCGATACGGAGTACCTCCCTGTTATTATACCTCACTACTCTTTGGCCAAACCCGGTTTTTCAGGAATGAACTAGCTCGATGCTTAGTGCTCGACCGGTTTCAACTGCCTTCGGCCAAAGTATACGGCGCAAAAAGCCATCGCGATCGGAACGACAACCGAAATCACGATACTCGACAGCATCAGCAATTGCGCCCAATTGATGTGTGCACCCGTAATAACGGTGTAGACATTTTTAGTCATGTACACTCCGACCACTGCTAAATAACCCGCCGCATCGGCCGCCGCTAACAAAAAAGCCGCCGTGGCTACCGTCTCAATGCTGGCCAGCAAACGATCGATCAAGACACTTTGATAGGGTACGATGGCGATATAGAGTCCGATCCCATTGATAACAAAAAAGGCCCTGGGGCTGATCGTGCCTTGGTAGATTAAGAGGGTCGATACTCCCGTCAATACCGCACCCACCGCGATGATGACCATATTCGCAACCACCGCCCGCCGATTGCTCTTGAAGAACGAGAGCCCAAACAAAATGAGTATCACCATGCAGCCAACTATCGTTTCAATTTGAGCAAAATCAGACGCCTTCATTTGATAACCCAAATCCGCCAAAATCAAATCCATGAAATCGTCGCGAAGTGACCGGTATGTCATTAAGCAAACATAGCCACCTATCAACGCTACGACACCCCAAGGGAATTGACAAAAGAAGCGAATGCGATCTTGACGATTCATCGGTGCCCGCGCCGTGCGCAAAGCGATATCCTCCGCGTTCGGAGGTGGCAACAAATACAACATGCCCACCGACAGTAACAACAGCGGTACGAACAGAAGCCCGGTCACCGCTGGCATCCAAAAGGGATCGACACTCCAGGTTTGAATCGTCCACAGGCCAGCGGATTTGACCCAACCGGAAGCAAACACAACGCTGATGCTCATCGCCAATCCAAGAAACTCGGTTACCTTTCGGCCTTCCAGGATTCCAAACAGCATGGACCATACCATCCCCAAGGGCAAACCGTTAAAAAAAAGCCAGATCAGGTTGTAGGGCGCTGGCGTAACTGCAAACAAAACGAGCATCAGCCAGGAAAACAATATCAACGCCAGAACATAAATCGCACGCCGCGAAAAAGGAGCTTCCGAAGCGAATTTCACACCAAGGAATTTCGAACACATGTAGCCCAACAATTGCGAAATCAACGCAATCGCTTTGTAGTCAAATGCTGTTCCAAATAAACTGAATGCCTGGATGCCTTCATAGCTATTGGCGGCCAATGGTTTGCGAAACGCGTACATGCTCAGATAGGCCGCAAAAGCTGCAAACATTGCGAACAGCACCACGATCCACTGCGGCCGGTTTTCGATCCAACGGCTAATTCGCGACGGCGCAATTGATTGTGTCATGTTTTCTGTTTCGGGTTGTGTTTCGACATGAAGCGATGTTGCTATAACCGCGGGTTTAATCACGGTGGAGACCACCGTGCCACACTGGGTCTCAATGAGGCCTTCGCGCGATAGCGTTGGCCAAGTTGCACGATTTCAAACGGGTTGGACTGAAGGTCGCTTGCCTTAAGCGAGTCGCCTGTCGGATGTTTGACATACCCCATCGCCACGCTAGTCCCAATCGTCGGGCCGAAACAAGCGCTTGTCGTGTGGCCCACCAATTTACCACCCATCAAAATCGGTTCTGTGCCCCAAAGCGTTATCGCAGGATCCTCGAGCGCGAAACAAACCAAGCGCTGATTCAAGGGTTGCTTACGCTTTTCCAATAAAGATGCTTTGCCTAAGAAATCTTTGTCCCAGTCTATGGCCCAACTCAAGCCAGCCTCCATGGGTGATTCCGCCGATGACAAATCGTGCCCAAATGCTCGAAATCCCTTCTCGATGCGCATCGCGGAAATCGCATAACTACCAATCGGACGAATACCAAACTCAGAACCAGCCAACATGATTTTGTTCGCTAATCGTTGTACCAAATTGATCGGCACATGCAGTTCCCACCCCAGCTCACCGACATAACTGATTCGCAATGCGCGAATTGGAACAGAATCGATGGATAGATTTCGAACGGATCCATAGCGAACATCTTCGATGGGGAATTCAAGGGGAGCAATGCGATTCAAGACCATGGTAGACTGCGGACCCATTACCGAAACGACAGCCCAGTCAGTCGTAACGTCGGCCAACTCGACTTGAAGGTTACCAATGTGGCGCACGATCCAGTCATAGTCTCGTTGTTGTTGTCCGGTAGCTGTGACAATGTAAAACGAATCGTCCCCTGTGCGGACCACCGTCAAATCAGATTCAAACGTGCCGTGCGAATTGAACATGCCCGTATAGACTGCTTGACCGATCGGGCGGTCTATGTTGGCTCCGCACAAATACTGCAGCAAGGTCAAGGCGTCGCGGCCTGACAATTCGAACTTGGCAAAGGTAGATTGATCGAGCAACGCGACCGACTCACGGCACGTCTTGACTTCTTCTATCACATGCTCGTGCCAGTTCTGTCTTAAAAACGAATATGCAATTTTTGGCTCGGTTCCTGCCGATGCGTAGAACAGAGGTCGCTCCCAACCAGCCGATTCTCCGAAGCACGCGTTATGCTGCGTGTGAAATTCAAGCAGTCCCGAGGCGCGAACACCGCGGGCTGTTTCCATTTGCCGTCCTGGCCACGCCATTTGATAATGAAGTCCGAGGACTTCGCTAACTCGCTCTTGCAAATACTTGCGGCCATTTTGAAAGGGCATGAACCGACGAATATCAACTGAACCTAAATCGAGTGTCATTCCGCCATTCTCGATCCACTCGACGGCAAACTTTCCGGCTCCTCCAGCACAAGCGATTCCGGCGGAGTTCCATCCTCCCATGACAAACAAACCGTCGGTACAAAACGGTTGCCCCATGATGAAGTTATTATCCGGCGTGAAGGCTTCGGGACCATTGACAAACTTCACAATGTCATCTCGTTTGATAGTCGGAAAACGATGCAATTGGTCGCGTAGCGGTTGTTCGAAATCTTCCCAGTCAGGCTCAAGTAACTGGAAGGCGAAATCGTTGGGCACTGAGTCGCCGATTTGCCATGGCTTGGACCGTTTTTTAAAAGCGCCTAGCTTGACTGACCCGTCATCAAGTGTTCGGAAATAGTTGCCGACATCTGGATCGCGACCGCACGGACAATTACGCGTCAAACCCTCTATCGGCCGTGTGATAACGTAGTGATGCTCGCACGGATAAACCGGGATATCCACGCCGACCGACAATCCAATTTGACGCATCCACATGTTTCCAGCCAGCACAATCCACTCGCATCGCATCTCGCCTCGGTTGGTCCTTACGCCGCTAAACCGTTTCATGCCGCTGGCCGTTTCGGTGAACAATAACTCATTCACCACAACGTGCTCAAAAATCTTAACTCCGCCTTGGATTGCGCCCATGGCCATGGCTTTCGCGCATTCGCCGGGCAACACGCGGCCGTCGCCCGGCAAATAGACTCCTCCAACCAGGTCATCCGTCCGCATGATCGGCCAATAATCTGCACATTCGCGGGCAGATAACATTTCGGCCGCCACGCCATTGACGTTTGCCATCGCGACGCTTCGCTGCAATTGAAACAGTCGCTCTTGGCATGACGCGATTTGCAATCCGCCGCACTGCAGCCAACCCGGATCGTGCCCCGTTTCGGACATCAATCTCGCATAAAGTTCGGTGGAGGCTTTGTTGACTTTGGTTTGTGCGGAACTAGTTCGCAATTGACCAACCATCCCGGCCGCGTGCCAGGAAGTGCCGGACGAAATAGTGTTCTGTTCCAGCAAGGCTACGTCGCTCCATCCAGCGCGGGCGAAATGATAAGCCAATGAAGTTCCAGCAACTCCACCGCCGATGATAACCACCCGAGATTGGCTGGGTAATTCATACTCGGGGACTTGGAAATCGGATCGGACCGGCGTGTTGTCGAACAAACTTTGCATGAGTTATTTGGAAGATTGAAATTGCATGAGCTATTTAAAAGGATTGAAATTGAGTTCTGAAGCAAGCTACCACATTCGTCCAATTCGTGGTTGCCGAAACCAAAAAAATCGGCCGTCGGTCGACTACCAGCCCCACCTTTTTAGAGCCATGGCATAGAATAGAATTGACTCATTTTGATTCCCTTTTTCAAACCGCAATGAATCTAACCACTCAATCCATCGTTGACGCGAAATTCACTGTCAATGGACGCGTTTATCACCCTCCGGCTGTCCCTGTTGCGATCCTATGCATCGACGGGTGCGCAGATGAGTATCTTTCGGTTTCGCTCGCCAAAGGGTTCATGCCCCATCTGGCTCGGATGCTCGAGACAGGCCACCGTTCGCTCGTTCGAGGCGCACTGCCATCCTTTACCAACGTCAACAACTCGGCCGTAGTGACTGGTTGTCCGCCCTCTCAGACCGGGATCGGCGGCAACTACATCATCGACCCCGAAACCGGCAAAGAAGTGATGACGAACTCGTCGAAGTTTCTGCGACTCGAAACGATCTTGGCGGCGGCCGCAAACGCAGGCCGCAAGGTGGCCATGGTGACCGCCAAAGACAAATTGCGGGAGCTGCTGTCCAAGAACATGACCGGCATCGCTTTTTCCACCGAACGCGCCGATGAACTTTCGATGGAAGTCAACGGAATCGATGACATCATCAGCCATGTCGGACCGAAACCAGAGATCTATTCGGGTGACGCAAGCTTATACGTTCTTAAAGCAGGCGTCTATTTGATCGAAGCTGGCCTGGCCGATTTCTGCTATCTGACGCTCACGGATTACATGCAACACAAGTACGCTCCCGAAGCCCAGGAGTCGTTGGAGTTCTATCGTGGAATCGATGAAGAGATCGGAAGACTATTGCGTCTTGGCTGTATCGTCGCGGCGACAGCGGATCATGGCATGAACGCAAAGTGTGACGCCGATGGTAACCCCAATGTCGTTTATCTCGAAACCGAGCTAACCAAAAAATTCGGCGATGGAATCACGGTGATCTGCCCCATTACGGACCCCTATGTAAAACATCACGGTGCACTTGGTTCCGCGGTCACGGTTTACCTGCCGGGATCCGCCGACCAAAGCGCGATTGCGAATTGGGTATTGAATTTGGAGGGCGTGGCGGAAGTACATTCTCGTGAAACGGCAGCGACGAAATTGCAGCTTCCGGCCGACCGCATCGGTGACTTGTTCGTGTTATCCAATCGCGATTTCGTGATCGGTCGCACGCCGGCACATCATGACCTCGCACAACTCGCAGGCCAACTGCGTTCACACGGCGGACGTTATGAAGAAATGGTACCGATGGTTCTTTCCCATGAACTGAACGAAGTCTATTACAAAAAATCGCAAGGCGATCCTCGCAATTTCGACATTTTCGATTTCGCTTGCAACGGAGTGGTAATGAATTCGTAACATACGAATTGAACTACGCCTCCGGAATTTAACCACGGAAAACACGGAAGACACGCAAAAATCCCCCGTTGCATTTTTACGAAAGCTAATTCAGTTTGTCCTCTCACTTCCTTTGAGATCGTCCAATAAGCTCTGCCGTAATATTCGCTGGTTTTTCGTTCCGTGTGTTCCGGGTATTCCGTGGTTCAAAAAGACTATAATGCGACCCTGTCAGCTAAGTAGTCAATAAATCTTCGGAAGAACCAAAATATAGAGATCCATGTCTACCATCACCCAAAAAACCTACCAACTTCCGTCCTACATTTGTGGCCGGCCAATCCGCACCAATTCGCAACTTTTGGTGCACTATCCCTATGACAATTCCCTCGTCGGAACGGTTAGCAAACTTGGCCCCGAGCACATAGACAGTCTGATCGAGGAATCCCTGGCCGGCGGGTCCGACACGACTCGGTATGATCGCTCTTCCGTTCTAAACAATGCTCGCGATTTATTGCTGGAACGTGCCGACGCATTCGCGAACTTGATCCGCATGGAAACCGGACTATGCATGCGAGAAACCCAATACGAAGTGGGGCGTGCATGCGATGTGTTTCAATTTGGCGCCAGTGAAGCACTCAAAGACGACGGTCAGATTTTCTCGTGCGACGTTTCTCCACAAGGCAAGAAGCGAAAAATTTTTACGACCCGCGAACCGCTAAGGCTCGCGCTCGCGATCACCCCGTTCAATCATCCGTTGAATCAAGTCGCTCACAAAATCGCGCCCGCAATTGCAGCGGGCGTTCCCATGATCGTAAAACCGTCCGACAAGACTCCGTTGACTGCGATCAAGCTGATCGAGTTGATGTACGAAGCTGGCCTGCCCAAACATATGCTTAGCATTTTTGTTGGAGACATCGCAACCGTTGTCGAGCCGCTGATCGCCGATGAACGCATCGAGTTGGTTACGTTTACCGGCGGCACCTCGGTTGGAAAAAGGATTTCCAAGATTGCCGGATACAAGAAACTGTGTCTGGAACTTGGCGGCAACAGTCCTCTGATTGTCATGGAGGACGCGGATATGGAGATGGCTGTCAGCCTCGCGGCCGAAGGCTGTTATCGAAATTCCGGGCAACGCTGCACGGCGGTCAAGCGATTGTTGATCCACGAAAAAATTAAGGCTGAATTCACGGAAAGATTCGTAGCCAAAACAGCAACCTATCTATGCGGTGACCCTGCCGATCCAAGGACAATTGTTGGCACCGTGATCGATGAAGCGGCCGCCAAGGTACTTGAAGATCGAGTTACGTTGGCCGTGGCAAGTGGTGCTAAGGTACTGCTGGGCGGCCAACGTACGGGAGCATTGCTCGAACCTACGGTGATCGATAATGTGCCGCGCGACGCAGTGATGATTCGCGAAGAATCGTTTGGCCCTCTTGCCCCAATCATTGCCGTGGCCGATATCGAAGACGCCATTGCAGTCGCCAATGATTCAAAATTCGGACTATCCACTGGAGTTGTCACCAATAATTTGACACACGCCTTGGAATGCATTCGCCGCATCCGAACAGGAACCGTGAATATCAATCAGGTGCCAGGCTACCGCATCGAGTGTTCGCCATTTGGCGGCGTGAAGGATTCCGGACTTGGAGTTAAAGAAGGGGTCATCGAAGCCATGAAATACATGACCTACGTCAAAACGTTTTCACTGCCTTGGTGAAGCAACAGAAATGTAGCTTGACAATTGTTAGGAGAATCACGGCACGGAGTTCCGTTCCACACTGTTACGAGAATCACGGCACGGAGTGCCGTTCCACACTGTCAAAACAATCACGGCACGGAGTTCCGTTCCACACTGTCACGAGAATTACTAACGCATCTAAACCATGAAAAAACTTCCGACTTCAAAAGACAAACCTCTCTTTACACCGGGCCCGCTGACAACCAGCCAAACCGTCAAACAGGCGATGTTGCGAGACCTCGGCTCAAGGGATATCGAATTCATTGGGGTGGTGCAAGAAATTCGCAACGAACTGTTGAACGTCGCCGGCGTTTCGCAAGGGGGCGGTTACGAATGCGTGCTGTTGCAAGGCAGTGGAACATTCGGCATCGAAGCAGTGATGACATGCGCGATTCCCCGCGATGGAAAGTGGTTGATTGTGATGAATGGAGCGTATGGCCAGCGAATGCAAAAAATCGCGGAAGTGCATGGCATTCCTACCGCGATTTTGAGCTACGACGAAGACCAAACCATCAGCGCAGACGATGTGGATCGCGCGCTGAACAAGGACCCGAGTATCTCGGCCGTAGCCGTTGTGCACTGCGAGACGACCACCGGGATCATGAACCCGATCGAAGAAGTTGGAGCCGTCGTCCGAAAACACAAACGCATTTATTTCGTCGATTCGATGAGCGCTTTTGGTGCGGCTCAATTTGATTTCCAAGCCTGCGAAATTGACTACCTCGTATCGTCCGCCAACAAATGCATCGAAGGCGTTCCGGGTTTTTCATTCTGTATCGCCCGCCGCACTGCCCTGGAAAAAACCTCCGGCTGGTCGCGAACACTCAGCCTCGATCTGTACGAACAATGGCGTGGATTGGAAAAGAGCGGTCAGTTCCGCTTCACTCCACCGACACATACAATGCTCGCGTTCCGCCAAGCGATTGAGGAACTGAAAATGGAGGGTGGCGTACCCGGAAGAGAAAAGCGCTACCAGGCCAATTGCAGAGCGCTCTTGGAAGGCATGCGGAACCTCGGCATTGAAGAATACTTGCCAACAGAAAAACAAGGGCACATCATTACTTCGTTTCTATTTCCCGAACACAAGAATTTCAACTTCGAAACGTTTTACGAAAAGCTCAATGACCGCGGTTTCGTGATCTACCCGGGCAAAGTCTCTAATGCAAACTGCTTCCGCATCGGCAACATAGGTCGCATTTTCAAATCGGATGTCACAGCCCTTGTCTCGGCAATTGAAATTGTACTGAAAGAGATGCATGTACCATTGAAATCAGCCTCAGCACTGATTTAGGTCCGGAGGACCGGCAAATCTTAGCCGGGGTTGCAAAACCCCATCTTTACCCACATTTCGAGTCGCTGCCAAAGCAATACCCCATGTTTTCGTGCTCGTGCTCAGTCCGCAGGACGGTGCTCGTGCTCGACGTGTTGAGGCCTTTCGAGTACGAGCACGAGCATCATTTCATTGAGCACGAGCACGAAGGAAGCCAAAAAGATGTGGGTAAAGACGAGGTTGCGAAACCCAGGGGCCAAAGCTACGGTAAACCAACTCCTGCCGGTCGCCTAAGCGGCTATTTTTGTTTAGGCCGAGGGACGCGGGAACCGGAGCCTTTGGTCGATCGCTTGCGCTGACGACCACCAACCATACGCTCATCGGTAGAATCCGACTCGACTGGTTCTCCGATTTTCTCTCGCATCCGCATGATCTTGTCTCGCAAGGCCGCCGCTCGCTCGAACTCTAAGTTCTCTGCGGCTGCAAGCATCTCTTCCTCCATGGTCTTGAGATAGTCTTCCGTAATGCGCTCCGATGTGGCGTCGATGCGAACCATGTCCCTAGCCCGTTTGCGATTCTCGGCCGCTTGGAGAATGCTGGCTGAAACGCCCTTGCGAACCGTCTCAGGTGTGATGCCATGTTCCAAGTTGTAAGCTTCTTGCAGTTTACGACGGCGCTGTGTCTCCTCAATTGCGGTTTGCATCGAAGCGGTCATTCGGTCGGCATACAAGATTACTTTCGAATTCGCGTTTCTGGCTGCGCGACCAATTGTCTGAATCAATGAAGTCTCGCTTCGCAAGAACCCCTCTTTGTCTGCATCCAAGATGGCGACCATGGACACCTCAGGTAGGTCAAGCCCCTCGCGAAGCAAATTGACGCCAACCAAGACATCACACCGCCCCTCGCGCAGCTCTCGCAGCAAGTCAACACGTTCAAACGCATCGAGTTCGCTATGCAGCCATCGGCACTTCAGGTCGTTCTCAACGAAAAAATTGGATAGGTCTTCGGCTAGACGCTTCGTCAAGGCGGTAACCAACGTGCGGTCCCCCATGGCGATGCGCTCCCGGATTTGTCCGAGAAGATGCATGACTTGGCCTCGCGCCGGAACGACCTCAACAATTGGATCAAGCAAACCGGTTGGGCGAATGATCTGCTCGACAACCTCACCCTGCGTTTGTTCGAGCTCGTAGTTGCTTGGCGTAGCCGAGACAAATACCACTTGATTGATCTTGGCCTCCCATTCGTCGAATTTCATGGGCCTATTGTCCAAGGCACACGGCAATCGAAAGCCATGTTCGACGAGGGTGGTCTTGCGACTTCGATCACCCGCGTACATGGCTCGGACCTGAGGGACCGAGACGTGCGACTCGTCCACCATCAACAAAAAATCCTTCGGGAAGAAATCGTACAATGTGTCAGGTGTAGCGCCAGGTTCTTTACCGGACAAAGGTCGCGAGTAGTTTTCGATACCGGGGCAATGACCAACCTGTTGCAGCATTTCCAAGTCAAAACGAGTTCGCGCATTGAGCCTTTGCGCTTCCAATATTTTGCCTTCTCCTTTGAACTTTTCCAGCTGCGACTCTAGCTCTGCTCGAATCACTTTGATCGCATTGTGAATTCGCTCCTCGGAGGTCACGAAGTGTTTCGCCGGATAGATATAGACCTCAGTTAGTTTGGAAATGACTTCGCCGCTCGTTGGGTTGATGATCGAGATCTGTTCGACCTCATCGCCCCATGACTCGATCCGATAGGCGAACTCCTCGTACGATGGCCACAACTCCATGGTGTCGCCCCGTATGCGAAACTTGCTGCGTTCAAATGCGATGTCGTTCCGTTCGTATTGAATATCGATCAGGCGAAGCAGCAAATCCTCGCGGTTAATCGTCTCGCCAACGCGGATCGGTACGACGCTGCGCTTGTACTCCTCCGGCGAGCCCAAACCATAGATGCAAGATACGCTGGCGACGATAATGCAATCGCGCCGGCTGACGAGGGCGCTGGTCGAAGCCAACCGCAAGCGATCGATTTCCTCATTGATCGAAGCGTCCTTTTCAATGTAGATGTCACGCTGAGGGATATAGGCTTCGGGCTGGTAATAGTCGTAATAGCTGACAAAGAAATGGACAGCGTTGCGAGGAAAAAACTCTTTGAACTCTGAATATAGTTGTGCCGCCAGGGTCTTGTTGTGGCTTAGGACCAGCGTCGGCTTTTGCACGGCTTGGATGACGTTTGCCATGGTAAACGTTTTGCCCGAACCGGTAACTCCCATGAGGACCTGGTGTTTTTTACCGCTGTTCAATCCGCGAACCAGTTCCGCGATCGCTTGCGGTTGATCGCCAGATGGCTTGAAGCGGCTGTCTAGGTCAAAGGCCGTAAATCGTTCGAAGGAGTTCATGCTCGTGGGCTTCCTTTTGTTCTGGCCTGACTACAAGACCCGTGCCCAAATGCTTTTGAGGTAGCTCGTTTCTGGGCAATGAGCGACGACGGGATGGTCTGGCGCTGCTCCGTTGGAATGAATGATTTGAAGTGTCCTCGGCGGATGCGGATTTCCTTGCTCGTCAAATCCAGTCGCCTTGGCGGCAGAGCGCACGACTCCGTAAAAAGCTTCGCTGTCAAGCAAGCCAGCGCACGAACAAGTGAGCAGAAGTCCACCCGGCTTGACCATTTGCATGGCCAAGCGATTGAGATCGAAGTGCTTGTGTGTCCCTTCTTCGAGCTCAAGTCTGGACCTTATCAATTTTGGCGGATCCAGAACGACAACGTCGTATTGTCGACCGATGCGTTGCATGTCGCGCATGAATGCAAAGGCATCCGATTGAACGAAGCGAACTCGCGTATGGTTGATATCGGCGTTCTTCTTGGCAAACGCTAGCGGTTCGGCATCGAGATCGACGCCGGTCACTTCGGACGCTTGTCCAGCCTTGGCGGCTTGGACTGCGAAGCCACCGGTGTAACAGCAAAGATCCAAAACCGTTTTCCCCTTGCATAGTTCAGCCAGCTTGCGACGATTGTCCCGCTGATCGCAAAAGAAACCGGTCTTGTGGCCGGTGCCGAAATGAACTTTATATTTGACGCCGTTTTCGGTGATCGTAACGACTGGGGGCAAGGCAACAGAAGAACGATTCGGTACGGTACAGCCCTCTTGACTTATGAACTGCGGACACTCTTGAATGAGGTAATGCTTCGTGCCAAGTTCCTTGGCCAGCATTTCAAGAATGGGTTCGCATCGCTTCGACATACCTAGACTGAAGACTTCGGCGCTCAAGCAGTCGCCGTATCGATCGACGACTAGTCCAGGCGTGCCATCGGATTCGCCATGCAAAACACGATATGCGTCGGTGGTTTCATCGAGGCGGAGTATATCGCGTCGTAACGAGACTGCTTCGCGAGCTTTGAGTTGCCAGAAAGCTTCGTCGGGCCATTGTCCCCACCAGGAATAGAGCCGTACTGCAACCTCTGATTTCGGGTTGTAGATCCCGTAGGCGAACAGCTGAGGCGTGCCACTTGGTTCTTGCGCCTTTTGAGTCCGCGGTTTGTACGGAGAATCGCTTCGCTCCTGTTGCTCGCCGTTTCTGGAGCTTAACGGCAACTGCTGGTGATAAACCGCGACCCATTGGCCTGGAGCGGGATTTCCCTCGACTTCTAGGATGCGGCGACGGTAGATATTGGGGTGGAGCATCGGCCGGCTCACATGCACAACTCCCATTACGGAGTTTTTTGGCGGCACCAGGCCCATCAATTCATCTACTTCAGTGTTTTGCATTGGCCTACTATAAGCGTCATCCGCCAATACCGATAGTTAAAGCCAATCACTATGCCTCAGAAAGGATTCCCCGAACGATTTGTCCATGGACGTCGGTGAGCCTGAAATCTCGGCCGGCGTGCTTGAATGTCAGCTTTTCGTGGTCGATCCCAAGCAAATGCAAGATCGTTGCATGCATATCATGCATGTGCACTTTATTCTCGATCGCGACGTGGCCAAAGTCATCGGTTCGGCCGTATGCGATGCCGGGCTGAACGCCTCCACCCGCAAGCCACATGGTGAAGCCCCCGGGATTGTGGTCGCGGCCTGTCCCGTTCTGTTGAGCATAAGGAGCCCGACCAAACTCGCCCCCCCACCATACCAAAGTGTCCTCGAGCAGTCCTCGCTGTGCGAGATCAGTGAGTAGGCCGGCTATCGGTTGGTCCACGGCAAGTGCATGATCCGCGTGTTTCGGCAAATTAGAATGCTGGTCCCAGGCGGGATTCGCGGAGTTGTCACCATAGTTGACTTGTACGAATCGAACACCGGCTTCGCAAAGCCGCCGGGCCAACAGGCATTTGCGACCATATGACTTGGTTTCCTTTTGATCTAAACCGTAAAGGCGTAAAGTCTCCGAAGTTTCGGTCGAAAAATCCAATAGTTCAGGCGCAGTGCTCTGCATCTTCCAAGCCATCTCGTACGACTGAACTGAGGCCTCCAGTTCGCTGTCGACGTTCGCCCGTTGTTCGAGCTGAATTTGACTCAACTCTTGGATCTGATCCAACCTCGCACGATGGGAACCACCTCGGGCGGGCAGCAAGTGCTCAATGCTCAAGTCTTCTTGGCCAGCCTTTCCTATGGGTGTGCCTTGAAATTTCGCGGGCAAGAATGCGCTTCCATAATTGCGAGTGCCTCCATTCCCGATCGATGGAGAAATGGAAACAAAGCCAGGTAGATTTTCATTTTCGGAACCGAGTCCGTATTGGATCCAAGACCCCATGGAAGGTCGAATAAAGTTTTGCGATCCAGAATGCAGAAACAACGTGGCTGGCCCATGCGCGACCCCCTCGGTGTGCATACTGTGAACCATGGCCAGCCTGTCAACATGTTCGGCCATCTTGGGAAAGAGCTCGGAGACCCAGCGACCTGATTGTCCGTACTGCTTAAAAGACCACGGCGATTTCATTACCCTTTGTTGACCGCCTAGGGCTCGCGTGTTGGCGAATTCGCGAGCATCGTCAAACCCGATCATCTGCCCATCTCGACTCGCAAGCAATGGCTTGTAGTCGAACGAATCAACTTGACTGACGCCCCCTTGCATAAAAAGGAAAATGATCCGTTTTGCTTTCGCCGGATAGTGAAGCCCGCTGGATGCCTGGGTCCAGCGAGAAAGCAACGAGGCAGCTGCCAGAGAGCCAAAGCCACAAGCCGTTGAATGCAAGAATGAACGTCGGTGTATCATTTTGTTAATATCTCTATTCGACGTACCGGAAATCGATCGAAGCAACTAAATCGTGTACGAGCGAACCCCAAATATCGTCTTCCGATGTCTGGCCTTCTCTTCCACGACGAACTTGCTCCTTGCTCCATTTCAGCTCTCGACTAGACGGCAACCGACTCAAAGTAGAAAGAAAACAGTAGTTCATTTTGTGTTCGTCACAAAGGCTAGCATCCGCTGCAAGGTGTCTCCCAAATCTAGCCGTCCTCTGGGCTATCCATTCGCTATTGAGCATCGTCAACGCTTGAGTTGCAATCGTAGAGCGGTTGCGTTTGCTAATCGAAAAACTGGGGTTCGCGCCATCAAACTCCAAATAGAGTTCGGGCAGCGCGTTTCGAAACCACGGCCCAAACACCGATCGATACCTAGTCGCGTGTTGGAAGGCATAGTCCTCCTTAAGTTTGGCAGGTATGGTCGACTCGACTTGCGAGCTTAAATCCAACTCGCCACTCATCCCCAAGAGCGTATCACGAATCGATTCTGCATCCAGTCGCCGTATACTGCTTCGCGCAAACAGGCGATTATCGGGATCGAGCTCCATTGCGGTCGTGGCTGCCTGGCTTGAACGCTTGTAGGCATCAGAAAGAAGGATTTCTCGCACGAGCCATTTGGTTGACCATCCGTGCTGAATGAATTCGAGTGTCAGCCAATCGAGCAACTCGAGATTGCTCGGAGGTTCACCCGTAGTTCCGAAGTTATCGATGGTACGAACAATCCCTTCTCCCATGAGCCAGCCCCATACGCGATTGACATAAACGCGGGCAGTGAGTGGGTTTTCATCGCTGACAAGCCAATTCGCAAGCTCCAACCTACCATTGGCAGATTCTCTGATCTGGACCCTCGCTGCAAGATCTGGCAAACAACTTAGAAATCCACGCGGGACGGTTACGCCCTGTTGATGTACACTCCCGCGTACGTGAATGGCTACGTCAATTGGCTTGTCGGAGGCTCGCAACGACATGACCATCGGACGCGCGTCGAGTTCCGATTGGAGGGCTTTAAACTCCGTCTCTATCGATGCAGATTCCTTGCGGAGCAATTCCAAGGCTTCTTTCGAAGGTTGAGCATTTGTCACTAGCGAGGTGCTTGCCACCGCAGGCTGAATCGATTCTGGCAAGAACTGCACGGCATCGGCGATGACGTGACCGGTCGTTCCCTCATTGCTGACAATAACGAACGCTTGGCCACCCTGCTCAAAGCGATATGTTCCTAGAGTTTGCCACAATCCATCGTCCGTTGGTCTTTCCGATTGATTGACCCGAACGAGATCTTCGCCATCGGCGCTGAAGATTCGAACCATGACTTCTTTTGCGCGTCCAGCGGCATGGTTGTAGGACAACCGCACTCCGTACGTACCCGGTTTCAATTCGCTGGGTTCGAACGTTACCGACTTCGCCCCCTTTCCCTCGTTCTTGTCGTGTAGGTATCCACTTCCGACATAGGCCTTGATCGAAGTCGATTCATCCCATGGACCGACTTTTCTTGCCTTGGAATCATCTACAATTACTCCTTCAAGATCCTCGACGCGTACGACCAAGGACGATGAGGAGGACGATTGGATTTGCTTTTTCAAATCGTCGAATCTTTTTTTTGCAGCAGAATGACGCGTCGATACTCTCTCGTATTTGGATTCGGTGTGGCTATCCAACGGAAGTGGTACGCTGATCCATTTCGAAACATTGGAATGCTCTATCGCGACCGAAGATTTCATGATGCCTGCAAGCGCATAATAGTCCCGGGTTGGGATCGGATCGAACTTGTGGTCATGACAACGAGCGCAGCCAATCGTCTGGGCCAAAAATGCCTTGCCAATCATCTCGAGTTGCTCGTCCACATAGTCCATCTCCAATTGTTTTTTATCCTGTTCTTCAAGATTCGTATCGCCTAGTGCAAGGGCAGTGGTGGCTATCAATTGGTTCTGGCGCATTTCGAGCGATTCGGCTTGCATGAGATCGCCAGCCACCTGTTCGCTTATAAACTCGGAGATTGGTTTGTCCGAATTAAACGAGTGAATGAGGTAGTTGCGGTAGCGCCAGGCGTCTGGCAACACAAACCCTCGCAGGGTAATCGACTCCGCATATCGAACTGCATCCATCCAATGTCGAGCAAAGCGTTCACCGAAACGGGGCGATGCTAAAAGCGAGTCGACCAATTCTTCGTACTGCAGATTGCAACCGTCTAATTGCTCGACGCTCGGTCGCATCCCATGCAGGTCGACAAACAATCGCTGCCGGAGTGTCGATTCACTGGCAATATCACTTGGAGCTATGTCACGTTCGGATTGAGCCTTGGCCAAATAAGCATCGATTGCATTTCGATTGAGTTTAGCTGCATCGGGGTTGCGGGTTCTTTTCGGTGAACAATAAGCCCAGTGGCTCTGAGCCTCATCCACCGATAATGCAGTGGACTTTTTCTTCGCCAATGGCTCTTGCACACTACGTGGATCGAATGCGCCTGTGCTGAGCCAGGTTTGAATAACTTCCGTCTCCCGATCCGAGAGTTTGGTGTCCGGAGGCATCTGCAACTTGGGATTTCGGTAATCGACGGCTAACCATAGGAGGCTTTTTTGCCAATCGGATGGATCGATCGCCGGTCCCGAATCACCACCGATGGACCAACCCGCTTTCGAATCGAGCGACAACCCACCATTCACTTCAAAATCCGCCGAATGGCACTTCAAACAGCGTGCGACCAATAGGGGTCGCACGTTCCGTTCAAAAAACTCACTACTCTTGTCATCGGAAAGCTGAGCGAATGCAATTGTCCCAACGACAATATGCGAAAGGAATGTCAGTACCCTGACTCCCATCGTGAAAGCAGATGAAACATGCAAAGGCCACCTCGCTTTCGACAATGCCCGTTACTTGAATTCGCGTTCAAGTAGTTTTTCGATGGCGGTAAGCCTTTCGGTGGGCGAACCCATTGCAATTGCTTTACCAGAAGCACCAGCAATTTGCTCAAATGCATCCGCTTTTTGTGACTCGTCTAGCAGCCCTTTGTTGTAATAAAGATTGACTTCGCTAAGTCGATCGATGACGGAAGTCTCCGTGTCCTTGATCAAGTTAGGAAGTCGTTTATTTGAAATGATCTCGGGAGTTAGGGCTGCAGGGATCGATTGCAATGGGAACGCCTCTTCTAGATGTTTGACAATTCTATCGATCTCTTCCTCGAGACCGTCCGGTTCGCTTTTAGATCTGCTTCTCGCGACCATTAGATTGCTGAACGTCTTGGAGCTGTGAAATCTTTTTGCGTCCTTGGGTACTAAATTGGGCTGAATGATTCGAACGAAAGTTTCGTTGGTAACCTTGCGAAGCACCCGATTGACTCCGATCTTAACTTCGAAAATCATTAGGCCGTCGTAACCTTCTTGTGCAGCTTTCTTGATTAGCTTGGATGTTTCATCCACACCAATGTAATTGAGACATGGCGCTAACGGGGAAGTGCCAGTTGGAAGCGTGACGTTTGCGACAAACGTGGGTGAAACGCCGCTACTAGTGGGACTGCCTTCGCGGCCACCTCTTGGCCCAGTTGCATTCCCAGGACCCGCCGACTGCGAATCATTGATCGCGCCAGCATCGATCCATCGTTTGATAATATCGATTTCGGAGTTGCTAAGCGGTCTGGCCTTTTTGGGCATGTCTGCTCGGCCATTGACCGGAACAATTTCACGAATCAATTGACTTTCTGAAGATCTACCGGGAACGATCGCTCTCGAGCCCGATTCGCCGCCGCGGAGCATCGCATCGAAATCGCCCAATGAGTAACCACCCATTCGCTTAGACCCTTGATGGCAACTGAAGCAGTTTGCTTGAAGAATAGGCAAAACGTCTTTGGAATAGCTAGGGCCTGTCGACGTATTTTCGTCGCTGCCTCGGCCAAAACCGCCTCTGCCCTGAACGAACTTAAGGGCGCCGGAACTCATTCCGCCTTTGCTCTTTGGGCCTGGCGGTGGATTTGCGTTTCCGAGCTGATCTTCCGTTTGCGCATTGGCGAAGCCGGATTGCTGTCCGTAATTGGGGATGTTTCCAGCACCGCCCTGTTGGCCCATTTGTGGGCCCATCGGTTGGCCCATCGGTTGCCCCATTTGTGGACCCATTTGTTGCCCATATCCGGCTGGATAGCCGCCAGCATCTGGAGAACTTGGTTGGCCTCCATCCAGATCACCTGAGTTTCTCCCTCCGAGCCCACCCCCAAATCCATCATCCCCAAAACCACTATTCCCAAATCCACCTCGTTGCGGGCCATTGCCTCGACCGGTAGCGAGTGAATACTCCTTTAACGCGGGTGCCCAAGCCCCGGTACTATGTTTTTCCTTGAACGAGGCGACTACGTTCTTGCCAAAGTCGCCTGTTGTCTCCGTCAAAGTACGAGCTTTGGATGTGTTGCTGGACGTGCTTCCCATCCCCATACCGCTCGGAGACATACCATAGTCGGATCCACCGCCGCCATTCATGTTTTGTGATGCAGATCCAATTGGCGATAAATCGGTCGAATTCATGGGATTCATGAGCGTTACCCCAACTGCAACGTTGATTCCCAATTGAGGACGCTTATGATGAGCCGCCCACCGATAGTCTTTGAGAATCTCGTTTGCTTCTTCGTCGGAAACATTCAGCGCGTGGGCTTGCAATAGTGTGTAAGCGCTTTTCGAATTCCCAATCTGAAATGCTGCAACCGCTTGATCTTTAAACGTATTAGGTTTCGGAGGCCTATTTGCTCTGTTTGGATTTCGGCCACCAGAGCCTTGATTTGGATTGCCAAACTCCTGAGTGTTGCGTCCAGATTCGCCCATGCCCATTCCATACGATTGACTTGAACCCATTGAGGCACCGTATTCAGCGCTACCCTGGCTACCCTGTTGTGAGTAGGGGTTATAGCTCGACGAGCCGCCGCTTCCAGGAGGACCGCCTTGAGATTGGGTAGGGTTGTAACCTTGCATGCCGCCTTGTGCGCTGCCCTGCGAACTGCTTTGCTCTTCGAAGCCGTCCTCTTGTTTACTCCTGGATGGACCGGCGTTGTTGCCTGAGGCCGCATCGTCCATACCGATAGTCGTGGGCGGAGATGCGGCTGGAGCCGCAAGGTGTGGAGGAGCATTGGCAACTTGCTTTTTGTCTCCGCATCCTTGAGAAAGAAACAGGACCGCAGTGAATCCAAAAAAGACGAATGACTTATACATAATCAATTCTCTCCGTAAATAATCCAGCCAAGCTAGTCGCAAACAAGGCGTAGAAAGACTGCTTTGTTTCGAATCAGGCGTAAGCAATATTATTGGTTACAAAAGCCCGATTGTCTACAAGCATGTCATGTTTCGTAGGCTGGAAGCCTATAAACAAATGCAATGGGCAGCAACAAAACAGCTAGCATCCAAAAAATCGAAGATACGGGGCAACCCAGTAAGCTTGCCAGACTTAAAAAACCTTGATAGAGCGGCCCGGCTACAAGAATACCAATGAAATTGGCGAAATTCATGGTCCCGATCATCCTGCCTTTTAGCTCTACTGGGGGCCTTTTTTGTATAAAAACCTGCAGTGGGATGATGAAGACGGCCGCAGCCAATCCCGTGGTGATCAGTCCTATCAACGCGCCCCAATAGCCAAGAAGATGGTCGCCGCCTGGCCGCCAACATCCTAGTGCAACGAGTGAAACGATCATGGCCCAAGTGCCAATAGTTACCTGATTGCCTGGCGGGATTTTTTTGAAAACAACATTTGCCATGATCGCCCCGACAATGATTCCAATCGCTAAACCGCCAGTAAGCACGCTGATGCTAGTGCTGCTAGCAAGTAGAAGTTGGAGTTTTCCCAGACTATTCACCGTGGGCATCACGATCCCAGCCACAACATAGAACATGCTGGATACGACAATGGCAAATGTTAGTGGCCGATCTTGACTAAGCAGTTGTCGAATCGGGGCAGGCAGTCCGAGATCTGCAAACGAGAGTTCAGCGTTAGGTTGCGCGGGGGGCGTGTATCGAATCATGAGCGATGTCAATGCGCCGATCACCGCTATGCCGGTACAAACCAAAGAGCCGATCCAAAGGTTTCTATAGTCGGCCGTACCATCTGCTTTTTCTACAACCAAAAGATCCTTGAGTAGTCCAGCCGTTACGACACCCAAAATGATCGCTAGAAACGTTGACATCAGAATAAGACCATTCGCTCTGGGAAGTTCATCTTTATGAAACAACTCCGGAAGAATTCCATACTTGCCTGGCCCAAAGAATGTGCTATGAACACCCATCAAAACCAACACAGTCCACGTCCCTACATCGCCGAGCTTGGCATAGGAAAGAAAGGCGACCACTGCCAATAGCGTAATCGCGATCTCAGCAATTTTGCATAACACGATAATACGGCTCTTGCTGTGTCGATCAGAAAGATATCCTGCCAAACTGCTGAGCAATACAAACGGCAAACTAAAGACGGTCGTCGCCCAGCCCTGAGTATCCTCACTGATATTCGCACCGATCGCGGGGATGGCCAACAACAACATCAATTGCTTGTACAAGTTGTCATTGAATGCGCCAAAAAACTGAGTAATCGCTAGCCCCCAAAAAGATCGATCACTCAAGATCCCGGTTGAATTCATTTCCGTGCTTGTCTGCGAATTAAGCATCGTTAAACCTGTGTCTTTTCTTTGGCAAGCTGCTGCAGACCTCGCAAGTCCAATTTGCCCGTCCCTAGCAACGGAATAGCTTCCACCTGAATAAAACTGTCTTCCGAGGGCAGGAATAGGTTAGGGAAGCCTTTCGCCGTAAGCCCTTTAACGATCTCGCTTGGAGATTTGGTCAGTTTTGTATGCAGGACAATAATGCGTTCCCCTTTTTTCTCGTCAGGGATACTGGTGACTCCGATGTTCAACACGTCTTCACTTTCACCAACGATTTCAATGATTGCTTCTTCGATTTGAATATGGGGAACCATCTCTCCCCCTATTTTTGAAAACCGACTTTGACGCCCTGTAATGAACACGAATCCATCGTCATCAATGTAGCCAATATCACCGGTTTCGTACCATGAATCCTTTAGGACTTTGGCCGTCAATTCGGGCTGATGCATGTAACCGGTCATCACATTGGGGCCCGACACTTGTATCATTCCTGGCACATTGGTTTCGAGCATTGATCCATCCTCCAATGAGACAACACGAGCCGATACTCCTGGCAACGGCTTGCCTACCGAGCCTTCGCGCAAACCAGCTTTTTTGTCTGGAGTGGTAGCACGCGACTCCGGCAAATTCACCGCCGCCACCGGACTCAACTCGGTCGTTCCGTAGCCTTCAATGGGGCGAACGCCAAACTTTTCTGCAAACGCATCCGCCAAAGCAATAGGCATCTTCTCTGCACCTACGACTACAATCTCCACCGATTTGAATTGCTCGGGTTCGACGCGGCGCAAATAAGTCCGCAAGAAGGTGGGGGTCGCAAGCACGACAGTTGTTTTATTATGTTGAGCCAGCTTGCCTATCTGACGCGCATCGAGCGGATTGAAATGGTAGCAACCCGAGGATGGCAGGGTCATGGCTCCCCACAAACAAACGGTAAAGCCAAACGAGTGAAAGAAAGGAAGCACTCCGAGAAAGTTGTCGCTGTCCAAAACACGTATGACTTGATCGAAACCTTGAACATTCGAGGCAACGTTCATCATGGACAATGGCACGCCTTTAGGATTGCCGGTCGAACCCGATGTGAAGATTATCGTGAGCAAGTCTTCGGCCGTTAATCGATTTAGACCGAGTTGTTGTGCAACGATCGATAGCGGCAACCATTTTGCAGCAAGAGAACAAGCTAACTTGTCGCCGACAGTCGCATGTTCTTTCATGTCCTCGATATAGATCAAATTGGCCGACGGCTGAATGTCAAATTTTTCCATCACTTTGCGACTGGTGAGGATGTTGCGAATGCCAGCCTGCTCAATGCAGTTGTTGACAATGGCATTGCTCACCGTGTAGTTGAGATTCACGGCAACTCGGCCAGATAGACTCAGCGCAAAATTTGCGATCGCACCGGGAACGGTTGGCGGCAACAAAACCCCAACAAATTTTTCGTCCCGCTTCAATACGGCGCGATTGAAGATTCGTCGTAGAACAAGGGTGCGAATCAGCAAATCGTGACCGCTCAGTTGGGCGCCGGTCGAATCCGATATCTTGATGCGAGCCCCTTTTTCGCGGCACCGTTGAAGAAACAATTTAGGAAGATTCCAGTCCCACTGCATGGAGTTGGGTGTCTGCGAAATCGCTGGTTTTGGCATGGATACAACTTTCGTGAAAACATCTCGGCGGTTGGGCGAACCAATGGACCTATCGTTGATCTAGACATCAACCATCAGAAACGAGTAAACACTGCCCGAAACGGCCCACCTGGAAAATGGAGTACAAGCGGATGAATCGAGCTAGCAGTTTCGCGTTAGGATTGATAGTCGGAGTTTTGGGATTGTACATTACCATGCACTTTTCGTTAGTTCGCGCGAGGGATGGATTCCACCTCATCCCAAAAATTGCGGCAAAAATTGACATTCCCTATGCAGATATTCGGAATTTCACTCTGGAAAACTGGCAACGCAAGCAATCTCTGGCCATCGCCATTCTCAAGGCCAACAAGGGACATCTCCTACAAGATCAATCTCTTATCGGATTCCGACAATCAACGCAGCGCATGTTGGACCAGTTTTCAACCGTCCCAAACGTCCGAACTGGCGGCTAGGCGATCGATTTCAAGTCTGCGGTTAACTGCTCGAATTGCACTCGCATGCTCTCTCGCATGAATTCATCGAGGGATGCAAGGCTTGGGTCTTGCGATTGCAAGTTAGACTTTGCAATCACCAAGCGCGCGGAAACGGCGATCGATTCACCCTTGGTGCCACTCGCCTTTATCGACACCGACCCTGCTTCAAGTTTGAGAATCTCTGCAGTTATTTGCAGTGTTTGTTCTGGCTCCATGAAGTCAGCGAACTTGACGTTCCTTGCTTCTTTCAAAACCAACAATGAATTCTCAAAGCCCTCTGTCGCGCGAATCAACCAGCAGGAAGCTTGGAAAATCGCTTCCAACATGAGAACACCGGGCATCACCTTGAAAAGGGGAAAGTGGTCTCGCAAATAGTCTTCGTCGGCTCGAACATGCCTTTCCGCTTTAATTCGTTCACCTGGAACCAGTTCCGTTATCTTGTCCAACTGCCTAAATCGCATCGGCTATTGCCTCGGTTGTGCTCACTCTCGGTCCAGGTTCACGCTGAACAAGCAAGTGTAAAGCAACCCGTTGGTTTCGAAAAGTCGTTCGAACAAGAATGGGTTCGCTAGCTGCCCTCAGCGACATCCAAAACCATTATCTTGCCGTCCCCCATCCGCCCGCTCCTAGCCGTATCAATAATGGTCTTAAGCACTTCTTCGACTCGGATGTCGGCAACGTAAAGTGTAATTTCAACCTTGGGTAGAAACGCAAGTGAGTATTCGGTTGACAAATATTGATCGAGATAGCTTTTCTGCCGACCGAAACCCTTCACCTCGGTAACCTGCAAGGCCTCCAACGGAGAGAGCCTAAGATTTTCTAACAGGCGTTCAGCTAGATAGGGCCTAATAATGGCGATGACTTGCTTCATAAGTTGAAACGTCTAGCGTTTTACTTTCGAATTCGTAGCGTCCTTGGTTCCGTCCTTCGAAATTGCCTTTTCCTCTTCCGACTCTATTTTTAGTTCTGGATCGAATGGTTTCTCGTTTCGGTATAACTCAAGCAGTTTTTCGGCTAGCTGCTTTTGGGGCGCCGGTGCGCGTTCTACTATTTTTTCTTGAAGACCGATTGCAAGAGCAAATTCCTTGGCCGACGCGTGAGCAGCCGCCAATGCGGCAAGGTCGCTCAAGTCGTTGTATTGGTTAAGCTCGCAGGCTTTTGAGGCGGAAGCGACGGCCGCCTTCGCGTCTCGAAGCGACACATCTTTGCAGGTAGCCAAAAACCATCCGAGATTTTGATGGGCCAACGCATAGTCAGGTGTCAGCTCGATCGCTTTCTTGAAGTCGGCGAGCGCTTCGCGATGCTTACCAATTTGTTGGTAGTTGTATCCTCGATTGTTGAAGGCCACTGCCGCTCGATCATTGAGCTCAATCACCTTGCTGAAGTCTTCGATGGCTTTGACATGGTCCCCCTTTTGAAAATAAACGTAACCACGTCCCATCGTGGCTGGAATGAAATTGGGGCTGAGCTCCATGGCTTTGGTGAAATCAGCGATGGCTTGGTCAGGCTCGCCTTTGACTTTGAAGGCCGTGGCTCGCTGCTGCAATACGCCCGCATTTTTGCCATTGAGCTTGAGAGCTTCGGTGTAATCAGAAATGGCCTCGTCCACCATGTTCATCTGCAAATAAGCTGCAGCCCGATTAATGTAAATCGCTTCGCTCTTTTCCCCTTTATCGATGGCTTTCGAGAAATCGGAAACTGCCTTTTCGTAATCATGAGATGCCGTGAGGAATAGCCCACGGCTCGTGAAGGCGTTTGCCGAATCGTAGCCTAGCTTAATGGCTTCATCAAAATCCATCAGGGCTTTCTCGCTGTTTCCGCGAGCCCATTGAGCGCCTGCCCTCAAGGTATAGTATCGTCCCGTTTTTGGACTGTCTCTGATGACTTCGTCATACGTTTCAACGGATTCAGCCAACGAAACTAAGTTCGCTTTCTCGATCGCTCCTTTGACACCTCGGAATGTTCGGACTAAAAAAGTCTTTTCTCTTTCTTCAAGAACCGTGAGCAAGTCTCCCTTTTCTATGACGTCGACTTCTTTTTCACCGATGGTTAATCGCAGTTCAACGCGAGCCACCATGGGTTCGACGAAAATCTTTTCTGGTTGCTTGGGGGGCGTGGGTTGGCCCGCTTGAGGCGGTGGTTTTTCTTGGGAATTGGCATCCCGGACCAATGATGAAACTGCTACCAGGGCCGAGAAAAAGACCAAAAGGACTTGGAAACGAATTTTTGCACCCATGCTATTAATTTGCCGGTCCAGAATTGCTGATCGCTAGACGAAAAACAAGTTTACCCCGAATTCGAGGAGTACGGAAAGTCTTAGTGGCTTTTCAGGCTGCTTCTCAAAAAACGTTGCGAGGGAACGACTCTTTGCAATGTTGATGACCTGAACGCATGACCCGAAGACCACCCATTCACGAATCCTAACTTTTGTCTTTTTCCTAACCTAGATCGTCGGTTAACGTCAATTCTGAAAAACTCAATTACGTAAAAAAAGAGACGGAAACTGATTGACGCTACTGGAGGGGTGACTAAAGTTCTGATAAATCGAATTCTAACGGTTTTTCGTATTTTGTTGTATGTGAGCTTTGAGCTGCATTGTTATTTCCTTTGATTGGAGACCTCGTTGATGAAACATCGTGTTACATGGCTTTCGGTATTGCCGTTGGCCCTTGCTATGGTAAACCTCGCCGACGCGGGTTTCCGCTGTGGTGGATGCAGTGATCCTTGTCGCCCAGCACGCTCGCACGTTGCGGCCGGCTCCGCAGGTTGTACCGGCAATGTTGGCTATGCGGTTGCGAGCAACTCAGGATGCTCTGGCGGAGGCGGCTATGCGTCAAGCGGCTATGCTGGTTATTCAGTCGTTGAAGCAAGTCCCGCTTCGTGTGGCGCTGTCAGAGCCGACGGTTCCTATGGAATGTCGTATGCACCAATGATCATGGCCGCACCGTCGATGGGTTATGCACAAGCACCATCGAATGTCGTTATGCAAGCGCCCTGCCAAACAGTCATGCAGGCGCCCATGGCCATTGCACCACAGGTGGTCTGCGAACCGGTTACGGGATATCGCACCGTAATGGAATCTACATTTGTCACCGAAACGCAATACGTGAATGCAATGGAAACAAAGCAGGAAACACGCACGCGAGTCAAGAAAGTTTCAAGGTCCGTACCTGTAACCGTGGATGACTTCCGCACCAAAACGGTTATGGTGCCGACGACAGAAACCAAGACGATTGACTATTCCGTATTGGTTCCTGAGCAATCGACCAAAACCGTTGACGTAACCGTTACCGTCCCCGTTTGGAATGAAGTTTCTGAAAACTACACGGTCAAGGTGCCGGTCATCAGCGACGTATCCGAAACGTACAATGTGAGTGTCGCTCGACTCCGAGACGAATCGTTCACTTACAACGTCTTTGTTCCTCAAACGGAGACAGTGACCAAGATGCAAACGGTCACCAATGCAGTCCCCGTGGTCAAGACTCGAACCGTTCAACGAACAGTGCCCAGCTACTCGACCCAATCTGTTACCAAGGACTACGGTCATTGGGAAACCGTGGTGGAGGAGGTTGCTGGATCATGCTACGGAGCAGCTCAAATGGTTTCGGACGCACCTGCCATGTACTATTCGGCTCCAGCCATGAATTATTCGGCGCCGGCCATGTCGTATTCCAATGGTTGTGGCAACTCAGTCATGACTACGACTGTTTCAGGTGGCGGTTGCGGCAAGGGTATTTTCGGACGATCGCGAGGATGTGGTTGTGCTCACAAGAGTCGCGGATGCGGTTGCGGTGCTCAAGCTTCTGGTTCGTGCGGGGCTCCAAGTTCATGCGGATGCGGTGCTACGGCAAGCTCCGGATGTGGTTCATCTGTGGGATCGGCTTGTGGCGGTAATGCAATTGTTACTGGCAACGTCGTCTATGGCGGTTCCATGACGGGCGGATGCGGAACAGCCGTTGCCGCAGCACCAGCAGCCACAACAACTCGTCGCGTTTGGGTTCCAAGCGTTGTTACCGAAGAAGTTCCAGTGGTTACCAACACTGTTTCTAGCGAAGAAGTTGCTTATACGGTCTACGAACAACAGAGCACACAAATTCCATACGAGTGCGCTTACGTCGTCTATCGACCAGAGCAAAGAACCGGTACGAAAAAGGTGGTTGAATACGTGCCTGAGCCACGTACTCGCACTCGCAAGGTCGTCTCGTATACCGACGAACAGCGAACACGAACACGTCGCGTTTTGAGCTATACAACACAGACAAAGCAAGAGACGTATCCTGTCGTAACCTACAGAACCGAGAAGAAGTCAAAAGATATCTCCTTCACGGTAAACGTTCCAACTCAAACGGTTGAGCCATTCCAGACAACTCGTTACGAAACCGTGACAGAAGATGTTGTAGAGGATTATGTCGTGAACGTTCAAGTGCCAACAACTAAGGAAGTTCAAGTACAAGTTTGCAAGATGGTTCCAAAATTGGTCGCCTATACATTCAACCCATGTGCCAATGTTGGGGGCTTAAGCGGCTGCTCTACAGTCGGTACGACCATGAATGGATCGGTTAGCAGCGGATGCGGATGCGGAGCAAGTGCACCAGTTAGTGCGCCATCAACCGGCTGCAACTGCGGTGCTTCCATTTCTGGCCCAGCCGTGTCCACTTGTAGCTGTGCAAAGTAGTTCCAAGAGTAGGTTCATCATTCGATGATCAACGAAAACCCGCAGGGCATCCTGCGGGTTTCTTTTTTTGAATGTGTTCGACGCGAGTAACCGTCAAATGCAAAAAAGATGTTTTCTGTGGGGCCAATCACCAGACCGGCTGGACGTCGCTGGAGGCGACTATGCTTGAACATCAAGCGGCATGGCAAGCCTGAGGTGTTTTGGAAGCCTGCGAGCTTTCCTCTGCACGAGATCACGGCGGGGACCGCCGTGCCACACTGGAAGTCGCTAACTCGTGCGACGATTGGTTTCTTGTGAATTCTCTGCTATGGGTACCAGTT
>JANLRK010000046.1:0-2193 GCA_031361585.1 Pirellula sp.
ACCAGTCTAGAACCTACGATGCCCAATGGAAAAGTATTGGTTCGAACACAAAGCCGTTGTTTACCAATGTTCTTGCCTGCTGTACGCGCAATCCTTCAAGTGCCGTTAAGGCGTATATCAAAGAAATACGAATCGAAAATGGGATTGGGAAACTTGAGCACCGCAACTTCTTTCACTTTCTTCGCGATCCGCTAGTGGCGGGGACGGCCAAGGAACGGCGGCCTGCCTTTGAGGTGAATCTCATGAAGGCAAAGTCTGTAGCCGATTACTTGCAAACAGAAGCCGGGAAAAGTTTGGTTGCGGATCTAGGTGCGGCATTGGACGAGACTATCGAACGACTGCTAAAGGGACCAATACCTCGCGATGGATATGATGATCCTTTCTCGTTTTCGTGGTTGGTCCATGATCGGCTCCTCATTGCAAGATTCTTGAATCAGGCTCCGAAGGACTTTGAGCCGGTTTGTAGTGCGTTACGGTATCTTGCGAACATAGATTCCAGTAAATACGGGCGGATCGTTGAAGAGGAAATTGCAGAGTTGGTTGGCTACGCAAATTATCCTATCAATCGCCTCATATTGTTAGCCAAAGGACATGGGCGAGATACGTTGGCGAAAAATTTTGTCGCTCGAATTGGCAAAGCGGATCCTTCGAAGTTTCAAACGTATTTTCTCACTCAATTTGCGCAAGTCAAAACTTGCGAGGATGCGTCAAGCCTCTTTGGCCGTGGCTATGACGGGCTTCAAGGAAGTAATCCAGAAAGCGTTTGGAACGCAATCCTTCAAGAGCTTCTTGGCGATTCAGCCAGTCGCTCGCAAGTGGAAAGCGAAATGCGGAGAATCTTCGACATGGTGCGAAGCAATCCCGAAGAGACAAACGGCAAGCAAAAAGCAGACGCATTACGTATGCTATTGGAGACGAAGTAAAAAAGTGTAGCACAGTTTTCCAAACTGTTGCCGCCCTACAGCAACGCTGGCAAGCTGATCGCGCAACAAACACACGCCTCAAGTAGACGCCTCTAGCCACTAAGCTTTGGCTCCAACGAGACGAGCTCGTGGGGGGCCGGTAAGAACTAAGGCCCGAAGGCTGTACAACCGAACTTGAGAGATGGTCTTAAAACCGGGCATGAGGCCAGGGGGATGCGGCTGGTTCTGCGGCTGCTGTCAGCGCAAAGTCACTCTCGGCAAGAGTGACCTACTGCAAGAGTGACCTACTGCAAGAGTGACCTACCGCGCAAACGTTCTCTTCAGCAATTGGCTAATCGATCGCACGCCTTCGTTACGCAGTAGACCAGCTCGGTAAATCCGACCGGCCAATGTCACAATTCCGTAGGTCGACACAATCATCACCAACGCGGCCAATGGCGGTTGCCAAAACGGTACGGTCGTACCCGATGCGAGTCGCAAGACCATCATCATGGGACAAGACGGTGGGAAAAAGCTCAACGTCGTCGCGACGATTCCATTGGGCTCTCGAATAGCGATGAACCATACCATCATCGGTGCCATCAATACCAACCAAACGGGCAACAACAACGTTTGCGCTTCCTTGAGTTCGTTGACCGATGCGCCGACCGTTAAGAATATCGAACTAAAGAACAGGACTCCTAGCAATTGAAAGAGCAAGAACCACGGCAGTACGCTCAGGGGAATCTTATCTGCAAATCCCTGATAGTTCAGAAAAAATAAGCCACCAGCGCCATAGAGAACGAAGATGACAAGCGATCCTGCAACGTTTCCGAGCAACTTGCCTCCCATGAGCTGCGACGGAGTCACCGAGCCCAATAGCACTTCGCTGATCCGGAGGCTTTTTTCTTCCATGGCACTCTCTAGCATCGGCTGCGCAGCCATGAGGATGACCATGAACATGAGCATCATCACCCCGAATGGCAGGAACATGTTCACGAGCGAATCGATCACCGAATGATCGTCCGACTTGCCTGCGTCGGATGCTTTGATGGGCATACTAGGCAATAACTCAACACGCGCATCAATCTGCGCGAAGAATTTCGGGTCGATCTTGTCCAAACCGAATTGTTCCATGAGCACCTCGCGAAACCGCTGGCTAACGATCGCAGAGAGCCAACCACGCGCTCCGCTTATCAGAGCATCCTGGCTATAAAATTTGGCACTCGGAGTAGGCGTAGCTGCTTTGTCTGCTGTGGCTTCATCGGTCGGCGGAACCTCGGTAGCGTTC
>JANLRK010000052.1:0-3143 GCA_031361585.1 Pirellula sp.
GCCGTTGCGTTGTCTCTGAAGATTAGCGATAGCGACAAGGAATTGAAGGCAATTCGTGTCCCTCCAACCAAAGGGGATCTTGGATTAAAGGATGGCCAGTTGATCTCACCGGGAGATAGTCTTCGGAGCGTGCTCCTTTGCCGCATGGCGTCCAGTTCTACTGGCCGCATGCCCCACATCGGATCGCGCGAAGTCGACTTCGAGGCAGTGACGTTGATTAGCAATTGGATCAATGGCATGGTCGATTCAAGCGTCACCCCAAAAGCCGACAAAGCCGTTAACGCGATGCATTTAGCAGATGGGATTCTTGCGTCTATTGCGTTGAAGAATTCCGCTTCGACTACTGATGGGGGAACGCGTGAAGATCTTTTGCGACAGGCGATGGAGCTTTCAATCGAACTGGCTCGCAACCATTCGCAAGCAAACACTTTGCCATCTAACGTCATTTTAAGTCTCGCAAACGTACCCGATCCTTTGATCAGCAGCCTCTTCGAAGCCTTCGTGCCTGCCAGTCAGCGTCAACGGCGTCTTGGTCCAGGTGCGACCTATGCAGAAATAGCAGATATCAATGGCAAGTCTGCGGCTGGCGAAGTGTGGTTCTTTGATCAAGCTCGATCACAATGCGCCAAATGCCATCGGGTAGGAGAGCGTGGCGGGCAAATTGGCCCAGACCTGTTGCACATAGGCAAAAAACTATCGCCATCGCAACTGTTTGAATCGCTCGTCGATCCTAGCAGGACCATCGAGCCCAAGTATCAGGGGCATACGCTGCTGTTGACCGATGGCAGAGTTATCACTGGGTTGCTTGACGAAGAAACGGAGAAGCAACTTAAATTGACCAATGCGCAAGGGGAGAAAATCATCGTAGACGTAGCTGATATTGAATCGCGAAAACTTGATACCAAGTCCATCATGCCCACGGGCCAAGGAGGCGATCTCACGGCACAGCAAGCGGCGGATTTAATTGCCTATTTGTCGAGCTTGCAGTAAATTGGTGAAAGTCAGGTGTAGCTCGGCACTCCGTGCCGAGGACAACGGCACGGAGTGCGCGGAGTTCCGTCCTACACTGGCCGTCCTACACTGGTCGCCCTGCAGTGGCAGACTCATTTGAGACCAGACGCCAATCGTTGGAACTCTTTTCTCAATTCCGAATCATCCGCATTCGGAAAATTCGCGCGTTGTACCATGATCAGGTAAGCACGTTTCCGAACGGGGTCGATCCAAGCTTGAGTACCATACGCTCCTCCGTGACCAAATGAACCAGCCGACAGTGCTTGCGAAACCCCTTGCGGTTCGCGAACGACACAGCAACCAACGCCCCACGCGTTTCCAGTAGTGAAGCCTGTTTTCAAATCGCCTGTGGTCGGAGTACGCAATCGAAGGACCGATTTTTGAGACAGGATTTGTTGCCCGTTCCACTCGCCGTCATTGAGAAGCATCTGACAAAATTTTGCGTAGTCAATGGCCGTTGAAAACAGGCCTCCATTGGCTGCTGGCATCCTATCGCGATCGGTTGGTTTCTTACCCGCTAACAATCCAATTGGGGACTCTTTCAAAGTGCCATCGGCACCTTTCGAATAGCTCTTGGCCAATCGTCGCATCTGAGCATCCGTTAGATAAAACGAAGTATCTCGCATACCAAGCGGCTTACACACTCGTTCGTCAACAAAAACATCGAATGTCTTTCCGGAGACTACTTCGATAATGCGTGCGGCGGTATTGATGCTCGTTTGGCTATATTGCCATTTGCTCCCTGGCTCAAAGAGCACAGGCAGCGCGGCGTACTTTTCCACAGCAATTGCAAGTGTAGTTGACGTATAAGTATCCTTGCCAGGAATCTCACTCATGCCGGACGTATGATTGAGCAACTGCTCAATTGTGATGGTTACTTTTTGGTCCGCTGAATTCTTGAGGCCAGCCATCTCGGGCAAGTATTTTGAAATAGGATCGGCCAGCGCAACTTTCCCCTCGTCGACGAGCATCATCATGCAAGCTGCGGTAATAGGCTTGGACATCGACGCAATCCAATGAATCGAATCGGTAGCCAAGGGTGATTGACTCGCAAGGTCGGCGAATCCAGTGGCTTCTAGATGAAGTGTTTTGTTTGGTGTAACCACCATCGTTACCACTCCTGCCACATCGTTATTGGCAACAAAGCCATCCATCGCTTGCTTGATTGTCGTGGGTACTTGGACATCGGCTTTGCGGTAAACGATGAAGTAGTTTTCCTTGAGTCCAACGTCTGGAGTTTCCGCTTGAACAAACCCGCAAGTAGCGATTTCCTTTTCAACGGTTTCTCGGTCGGCACGAACATGACTCATGGCCCAGTCGCTGCTCACACCTGGGATTCGATGAATATCGATGAGGACGAGTTTCCCGTCAGGTTTCAACGCCTTGAAGATAGACGCCGTGGTCTTGAATGGAAATTCGAAGTGATGATACGTATCGCAAACAAATGCGAGGTCGACGCTGTTAGGCGCGAGCAAACAGGACTCGGGATTGCATAGTTGCGTCGAAACGTTCTCAATCTGTTCTGATTTACAGCGATCGAGAATGTGGTCTAAAAAATTCTGGGCAATGTCGACAGCAACCACTTTTCCAGTTGGGCCTGTTGCTTGGGAAAGCAGTCTGGTGAAGAGGCCTGTTCCCGCGCCGATATCGGCGATGGTCATACCATGAGTTACTTTAACGGCCGAGATAATTTCATTGCGTCTAGCAAAAATCTCTCGGCTCTCAACTTCAAATTTTTCGAGAAACTCTGCAGGTTTAGGTTTTTCGAACGGTGCATTGATCCCCGGCCGCACACTTTTGTCTTGGGCGATGCAAGGGTTGGAAGAAAATAGCATAAACGAAATTACAGGCGTCACTAAAACAGCTACACGCTTGTTGAGATTGTATATCATGGCGAGCTTTATTTTCGTCAAGTAGAGGCTTTTGCACTTAGGCGGGCGGTAAGAGTTGGATACCGTATCATAAGCCTATGGGCCGAGTTTCGCACGGCCCAGGGGGCCATGCTACGGGTAGATTTCAGTCTGCACTCGCCTTATTGCTGTTCTTCAACCTTTAGAGGCCTGTATCCACCAATCGATTTAAAATAGAGTAGCAAGAAAAGATAAATGACAGCCATGGTAGCCGGAATGAAG
>JANLRK010000062.1:0-1952 GCA_031361585.1 Pirellula sp.
CAACGCGAGGGCCTGTTGCGGTCAACCTAGACCGCAACGCTTTTCCATCGATTTAGTCCCGCGCAGCGTGCCATCGTGGCCGTTGCCCGATGGTCGAAGTGTTCGTTTCCTTTTTGGTGGTGGAGTCCCGTCATGTCCCGAAGCAATCGAAAGAAAGATTGCGTTGCCGTGGGGGATGCCCAATCGAGCACTCTCCCGGCTGGGACACCTGACTGGATCACAGCAGAACTGATCGAAACCACCCTCCGCGTCTGGCAACCGTACTACGCAACCATACTCACTCCCGAAGAAGCCGTTACAATGATCCTAGCGGTGGGTCGGTTGTATCAGGCATTGTCTTCGGGGTCTTCGTCATGAAACGTTTTGTAGCCTTGGCACGGGTAAGCAGTCGGGAACAAGAGCGTGAAGGGTTTAGCCTTGAAGTACAGGAAGATGCCCTGCGACGTTACGCAACGCAGGCTGGCGGGGAAATAGCCAAGTTCTTCCGCATTGCCGAGACGGCAAGTAAAGGCGATGAACGGAAGACGTTTCGTGAGCTGGTCAATCACGCAAAGAAGAATGCTGGCGTCCTCGACGGCTTGCTCTTTTACAAAGTGGACCGTGCCGCCCGCAATCTCTTCGACTATGTCGAACTCGAACGGTTGGAATCGGAATACGACCTGCCGTTCATCTCCGTTTCGCAGCCCACAGAGAACACGCCAGCTGGTCGCATGATGCGGCGGACGCTTGCCAACATGGCCAGCTTCTACACCGAGCAACAATCGGTCGATGTCCGCGAAGGGCTTGCCCGTCGGGTGCAAGAAGGCTGGTTCGTCTCTCGCGGTCCTTACGGCTATCGCAACATCCGCAAGGATGGTCGCGGCATGGTTGAGATTGATCCAATTCCAGCCGACAACATCAAACGCATTTTCCACCTATTCGCGTATGAAAATCATACGCTCGATACACTCGTCCAAAAGCTCGCCGACGAGAGCCGAATGTTCCGGGCCTCAGCACCGAAGTTTCCACGAAGCTCCGTCCACAATATCTTAAAAGATCGTGCGTACATTGGTGAGCTGGAATTTCGTGGTGAGTGGTATCCCGGTAAGCATGAACCAATCATCGACCGGGCCACATGGGACCGCGTACAAACTCTACTGGGCGGGCACGTTTACCATTCACTTTCGATAACCTATGCGGGCGAATTGATCCAGTGCGGGCATTGCGGCCATCCTATCACCGGTGAGCGGGTAACAAAGAAAACGAAGGATGGTGAGCGGTATTACACATACTACCGCTGCACCTATTACACGAAGCCGGGGCATCCCCGTATTCGTCTACCCGAACCAAAACTCGAAGCCCAAGTCATGGCTATCTTTGGCAAGATGCGAGTTCAAGACGAGGGCGTGAAGGATTGGTTCCGTATGGTTCTGGCATCGCAGACCCGCGATGCTCAATCTGATGCCCGTGCCCAACGACAAGAGCTTCAGCGACAGGAAACGCTAATTATCGCCCAGCAGGATCGCTTGCTAAACTTACGTCTGGCCGAAGACATTGACCAGGAGACATTTGCCCGCAAACACACGGAAATGCGAGATCGACTCGCTGCGATCAAGCTGCAACTGGATGTTTTAGACCGCTCGCACGACGAAACAGCCGATTTGGCCACGAAAGTTTTTGAACTTTCGCAAACACTTAAGCAGCAATGGCTTACCGCTGATTACGCTGCAAAGCGTCGTTTGCTCGAAATAGTGTTTTTGAACTGCCGTCTCGATGACGTAACTCTAGTCCCCACAATGAGAAAGCCCTTCGACGCACTCGCCGAAGGGCTCATTTCTGAAAAAAGTCGGGGTGACTGGATTTGAACCAGCGGCCTCTGCGTCCCGAACGAAAGAGCATAACGATAAAAATGCAGCAAAGTACAGGTTAAATTTCGATACTCGCGAACGCTTGCACCAATGCTTGCACCAAAT
>JANLRK010000161.1:0-1686 GCA_031361585.1 Pirellula sp.
ACAACCACAAGTGGGGGTCGGCGACAGCGCGTGTCGCTTAATCCCGACTGGGAGAAGCTGCGCCCAAGCGATATGCAGAGTGCTGCGTGGTTCGTCCAGCCCGCTGTTGGGTTTTTCGGCAGTGCTAAACGGCAACTGGGGCAATCGACCATTTCAGATTTCCGTCCTGTCCGTCGTAATATACAGCCGCCCTTGCACGTGATGCTGCCTCGAACATTGCAATGATGGTGACGACAGACGCGGTTGGGATGCACTGCCCGTAACCATACCCCTGCCAAAACACAATCAATGTGAAGGAATCGGTTTTTAGGTCGTATTCCGCAGTCCAAGACTCAATACGGACTTTGCCCAGTGCATGGACTTCAGCTTCGTTGAGCATTTTGAACATAGCCTTCAATGAAGCGTTATTCGGTTTCCCAGTTGTGAATACCGTGTCTGCGAGAAACGCGAGCATTCCAGCCCAAGTCGCCGCTGCAAGCCGATAGTACTATCCGACGATCCAGAGACGACACACAGTGGTCCGTCAAGGTCTAGTTTGCGAGGAACCGGGGCTAACGCCCGCTAACGCCCGTTGGCTTATTTCTGGGCAACCCTAATCCTTGAGCTTGGCGGACCCCTGGGCGTGTCTACGCGATGACGAAACTCCTGCGGACGGATGTCTCCAACTAAGTGGGTTGAACCAGTTCGAGTGTCCGTTGGCATGACAATCGAAACAGGCTACTCCAATCTTATGCCAGTTCTGGTAGACTCATTGGAATGGAAACGCCATCCCCATCAATTCGAGACTTCGCTCGGCGGTTGCTCGCTGCAAGCTTAATCATGTCCGATCACGATGTTCAGGGAGCGGTGTTGGTGAGTGATAGGCTGCGAATTTCTCTGGTAAAATTCGCGGGCGTCGACGGCTTCACATCGCTCCAACGACGTGCGTTGGTTCTGGCACGCGGGGAGGTGCCTGCGTTGCAATTGGTAAAAATGGGCGTGGATGGTAGCTTGCAAGGATTTGAGCACCTGCCCGCTGACTCAATAGAGGAAGCCGGAGCCGCGATCACAGCCAACTTGCTCGAGCTGCTGGTCACGTTTATTGGCGAACCGCTCATGCGGATGCTAATCCGCGAGGCCTGGCCCGATACTTCACTGGACCAATCGCAGTCAACCATGGAGATAGCATAGATGAGTATCAGTGGAAAAACCCAGAGAGACGATGCCGGCAAGGATCGAGTGAGCATTCGACAACTGCCTACCGGTGTGCCAGGCCTAGATGAAATCCTCGGTGGCGGCCTTCCCGAGTTCTCCTTCAACATCCTCGCTGGCGCTCCCGGATGCGGAAAGACCACATTAGCCCATCAGATCATGTTTGCTAACGCCACCCCGGAGCGGCCGGCGCTGTACTTCACCGTGCTGGGCGAGCCGGCCATCAAGATGCTGCGCTACCAGCAACAATACTCGTTCTTTGACCGTGCCAAGTTGGACGGAGCGATCCGCTTCATTAACCTCAGTCAAGTCGTCCTCGACCAGGATCTCGGCGCGGTTCTGGATTCCATCGTCAAGGAGGTCGAGGCGTCCCAGCCAAGCGTCGTCGTGGTGGACTCATTCCGTACTGTAGTCCGCAAGGTGCAGACCAACGCGAGCGACGTGGAACTTCAAGGCTTCGTACAGCGATTGGCGTTGCACTTAACCAGCTGGCAG
>JANLRK010000229.1:0-44134 GCA_031361585.1 Pirellula sp.
TTGGACTTATTCATTGACAGCAGCGCATTGGTTATCGCTTCGCGTTTCGATTCGGGCACGGCAGCGTGAATGAACGCGCTGACAAAAAAGACTTCGTCGCTCTTGCCAACGATCTTCAAGTCCCCTTTCTTAACGGAACCACAGCCCGCAAGTAGTGGTTCGGCATAACTGCTGATGACCGCGACCGTTTTCGCGCCGGCTGGTTCTTCCAGCAGTTGCTTGGCCGCAACCGAGCACGAATCGCATCCACCACCATCCGTCGTGAGAATCTCAAGCTCTTTCAACTTTGCCCTGGGTGCCGCGGCTTTTTCGTCGCAGTCTTCTGGCCCCCAAAACACCTTGTATCCTTCGATATCCAACAGCGACGCGGCCTTATCGTTTTGACGCACCACAAACAAACCGTGTTGTTTAATGCTTCCTGCCATATCCGTCAAATGTGCAATGGGTTTCAAGTCCAACTTGGACTTGGTTGCTCCATGCCTTACTACCGAGTCTTTACCAATGACTAGTGTTACCTTACCTTTGGCTTGATCCTTGACGGCCTTCTCTAGCGATTCACCCCAAACGACACGTACGCTCTCGCCTAGCGATTCCTTGAGGTAGTCCGCGAGCCGTTCGTATTTCCGTTGTGCATAGCCTTGTACGCAGTCACAGGCGAGAGGCAAGGCCATCGGATCCATAACGATGATCGTTATCTTGGCGTCATCGGGGCCGTACGGCTCGACACCAAACGACAATGGTGTATGCATCAGTACTACGCTAGCTGCTATCCCCACAACAACAGTTCGTCGATTGAACTTTTTCATCGTGATTCCTACTCCTGTTTTCGAGAAATGGTCGAATTACGTTGGCCATAGCTAAGTAGCTAATCGATGCGTTGGCACGGGTCGTCCTGGTCGGAAACTTTGAAGGGTGTTGATGGTCTCGACTATTCCATATTCCGTGCACACGGATTGCAATGTCTCTCGGATCGTTTTGGTCAGCGAATCTGGATCAACCGCAACTCTCGCATTGATCACAAGGCTCGCGCTGGACGCGGCGATTCCACAGCCGATCGAAAGTTTCGGAGCGGACGAACTGCTCACCAAATTTCCGACGGCATATTGACCATCCGCCATTCCGATTACCTTCAAATGAGCCACTTCCGCCAATTGATCGTTAAGAGACAGATTGATGCAATCGAGGAGCGCGATAACAAAGTCGTCCAGCTTAAACGGAACTTTGGAATGCAACTCCGCTTGAGCATTGAGCCAACCGAGCTCCGCCTCCCCCTCTGCGTAAACATCGTAGTCTACCTCCATGACCCTAGTTCCAAACGAACCCTTCCGTTCGAGGTATTCTGCAAATGCTTCAAATCCCTGACCTGTTGCTGCCGAAATACGTAGACACGGAATGCCTGGAAAGTTGAGTTCGATAAGCGACGTCAATTCATCGAGCAAATCCGCGGACAGTTCATCGATCCGATTGATGATGACAAAGTCGGCTTCTTCGATCTGCTTCCGAAAGATGTATTCTGCCTGAGGAGAGAATCCACCTTTCGATGTTCCCTTGAGAATTTTAAGCCCATGGCTTGGCTTTAGGATGACACCATAGGGAGCGATATCCAACGGTTGTGTATAAATGGATCGAAGTGGTCGGATCACGGTTGCAACCAAATCGGTACAACTTCCGACCGGTTCTGCGATGACGATGTCGGGCAATTGTTCTTCGCCTAAGCCCTCGACGGTTCGCGTCAATTCATTGAAGTTGCAGCAAAAGCAAGATCCCGCGACTTCGCCAACATCGAAGCCTTGCGAACGCAAAAGGTTCGTGTCGACAAGATCCGTCGCTTGGTCGTTCGTTACAATCCCAACGCGTTTGCCTTGCGACTGATAGTGATGGGCTAAACGAGCAATGGTCGTTGTCTTGCCGGCACCAAGAAAACCACCAATCATGATAAAACGTGGGTTAACTTCCATCGACATCGAGTCCTCAAAGATCTTCGCTTCTGTCAAATCACTCAATCGTTCTAACATCTTTTTGAATGACAATCAAGCGACGGTCACAAGATCCATTTTTGGGGGGTACGTAAGCCGAGGAGGCTTACTCGCACCCAGATTGTCTCTGTTTGTAAGGAAAGGCTTGCCGTATACTGAGGTTTGATGTGATTCGCCACCGCACGTATGCTGCGATAAACCTTTGCCCTGAAGAGAGTTATGACATCGCAGCCAATCTTTCCTGTCTCCAATGCCACACGACCGTTTTACCTCGGAGTCGACGTTGGCGGGACTGGAATGAAGATGGGCGTAGTGGATGACGAGGGTAAAACACTTGGGTTTACTGCTATTCCAACCGAAGAACCTCGCGGTCCTGCAGACGCAATGACGAGGGTTTCCGTTTCCGCATCGGCATTGCTTGTATCCCTGGGTTTATCGACCAGAGATATAGCAAGAGTTGGATTGGGTACCCCCGGCAGCCAGGACATTCCAAAGGGTATGTTGATCGAACCACCCAATCACCCACACTGGCACCACTTCCCAATTGTAAAGTGTTTAGAGCAGGCGGTAGGTCTGCCGGTCGCCTTTGCTAACGATGCAAATGCCGCAGCGTTTGGCGAATTTTGGGTCGGCACCGGCAAGGTCTACAGTAGTATGGTGCTATTGACCCTGGGGACAGGCGTTGGCGGAGGCATCATAATCGATAACCAATTGGTCGTAGGGCACAACAGTTTTGGTGGCGAGTGCGGTCACATGATCATCGATCCTCGCCCGGAGGCAAGGTTATGTGTCTGGGGTGGGGGCCGGGGCCATTTAGAGGCCTATGCCAGTGCAAGCGCAGTGGCCCAACGCGCGAAGGAAGAATTGATAGCAGGTGCGACTAGCTCGCTTCAAAAAAACCTGGAGACTCTAACCACAAAGATGATATTCGAAGCGGCGTCAAATGGCGACGCATTCAGTTTGAAGACCATCAATGAAACAGCAGACTACTTGGCACTTGGAATCGCGACCATCGTTCATACTCTTGATCCCGGTTTGATTGTCCTCGGCGGAGCGATGAACTTTGGGGGTACACAATCTCCCGTCGGAACGCGATTCCTCAAGCGAATTGAGGAAACGTTTCGACAACGAAGTTTCGAATACGTTGCCAACGGTACTAAGATTGAGTTCGCTTCGCTAGGTGGCGACGCGGGTTATCTCGGCGCAGCAGGCATCGCTCGCATGGAATTCAAGAAGCTACCGACATGAATATATCTGGCGAGCGTAGCTACCCAAGAATCCAATCTGGACAAACTAGGAATAAGACATGAGCACTGGCGGCAAACACGGTGGCCAACAATTGGGCGAAATGCCTACGGCCAAAATACGCAACTTCTGCATCATCGCGCACATCGACCACGGCAAAAGCACGCTCGCTGACCGTCTCCTTGAACGAACGGGTACCGTCGAGATTCGTAAGATGCGAGAGCAATTGCTTGATGGAATGGATCTTGAGCGATCTCGCGGTATCACCATTAAAGCCAAGTCGGTTTCCCTGAATCATTGGCACAAAGGTGAGCTCTACGAACTAAATCTGATCGATACCCCCGGCCACGTCGACTTCCAATACGAAGTCTCTCGCGCATTGACTTGTTGTGAAGGGGCATTGCTGCTGGTGGACTCGTTCCAGGGGGTTGAAGCCCAGACAGTGGCTAACGCTTACGCGGCCATGGAGCACGAACTCAAAATCATCCCTGTCATCAACAAGATTGACCTCGTCCACGCGCGCGTTGACGAGGTTACCACTGAGATGGAACAGAGCCTGGGAATCGACCCGACCGAAATCGTCAAATGCTCTGGCAAAGCCGGCATAGGTATCGATGAATTGCTCGAAGCGATCGTCGAACGTATCCCGCCTCCGACAGGTGATCGCAACGCTCCGCTGAAAGCGATGGTGTTCGATTCGCTGTACGATGATTATCGTGGTGCGATCACGTATGTTCGAGTCATGGAAGGCAAAGTGAAGCGTGGTGACAAAGTTCGTTTCTTAGGCGTGGGTGCCAACTACGAAGTGCTTGAGCTTGGGCAATTTATCCCACACCGCATGCCCGTCGATTCGCTTCTGGCCGGCGAAGTCGGCTATCTCATCTGCAATATCAAATCGCTCAAAGATGTGCGTATCGGCGACACAGTCGCCATGGCCAACGACGACAAGGCGGTCGCCCTCGCCGGCTACAAGCCGCCCAAACGGATGGTCTATTGCGGGCTTTACCCCAGCGACGGTCAGGAGTTTACGGAATTGCGAGATGCTCTCGAAAAACTCTCCATCAACGACCCATCGTTTGATTATGCACCGGAGTCGAGCGAGGCCCTTGGCTTTGGTTTTCGCTGTGGGTTCCTTGGATTGCTGCACATGGAAATCATTCAGCAACGCCTTGAGAACGAATGCGATGTCGACCTTGTACAAACTGCCCCCAACGTGACGTATGAGATAGTGAAACGCGACGGAACCGTCTTAGAAATCCACCGTCCGCAAGAAGTCCCTGATTCGTGTGACATCGAAGAGTTTCGTCAGCCAATCGTGCGAGTGAACTTCGTTTTGCCCATCGAGTACATCGGCGTTGTCATGAAGTTGTCGCAGGATCGACGCGGCATCCTAAAGGGCAATGAGTATCTTTCCAGCACTCGGGCATTGGTTAGTTACGACCTGCCTTTGGCCGAAGTCATCTACGATTTGCACGACAAGCTCAAGAGCGTGACGCGTGGGTACGGCACTATGGACTACGAAATCATCGGGTACGAGCCTGCGGATCTTGTTCGAATGGATATTCTCGTCAACGGAAAAAGAGTTGATGCACTCAGTATCATTTGCGATACCGCAGACTCAGACCGCCGCGGTCGAGCCGTGGTCAAGAAACTCAAAGCGGAGATCGATAGGCATATGTTCGAGGTCGCCGTGCAGGCAGCCATCGGTTCTCGCATCATCGCTAGAGAAACCGTATCGGCCATGCGCAAAAATGTAACCGCCAAGTGCTACGGTGGAGACATCTCGCGAAAGAAGAAGCTTTGGGCCAAGCAAAAAGAAGGCAAGAAGCGAATGAAATCCATCGGTTCGGTTGATATTCCGCAGAGGGCCTTTATGGCGATTTTGGATACAGGTGCGGAAAAATAGCATGGTTCGAGAACGCAAAATCATTCCATCGGAGCCAGATGATGACGACGATGGCAAGGGCGACGGTAATAATGGCGACGGAAATAATGGCAACGAAGAGCGGCGGGGGACTTCACCGCCCTCACCCGGCCATGTTCCTGGCTCAGGCATTATGGCTCCAGGTGAAAACGATGTTGTCCTCCGTCCCAAACGAATCGCCGACATGGTCGGCCAGCAGGAGGTGATGGACGTCATTCAAATAGCCATGGATGCGGCCAAGAAGCGGAAGGAGCCGTTGGGCCACATCCTCTTTGACGGCCCGCCGGGTTTGGGAAAAACGACCTTCGCAACATGCATTCCTCGCGAGATGGGGGTCAAGGTCGATATGACCAGCGGACCGGTTCTCAAGGCACCCAAGGAGATGATCCCTTATTTGACCAACTTGGAACATGGCTCGGTACTGTTTATCGACGAGATACATCGTTTGCCTAAGCCAGTCGAAGAGTTTCTGTACACGGCGATGGAGGACTATCGCATCGACATCATCTTGGGCGAAGGGGTAAACGCTCGAACGCTCAATTTGCAACTGCAACCGTTCACTCTCATCGGTGCGACGACCAGAGCGGGTATGCTCAGCGCTCCGCTCCGCGATCGATTTCTGATCCGGCAGCATCTCGGTTATTACTCTGTCGATGAGTTGATCGAGATCCTGTCTCGCAATGCGAAAAAACTGAACGTCTCTCTCAATTCCGAAGCAGCCGTAGAAATTGCTAAGCGAGCCAGAGGGACACCTCGCATTGCAAACAATCGTTTTCTATGGGTTCGCGATTATGCGATGAGCAAAGCGGATGGACGCGTCACACTCGACATTGCCAAGCGAGCGCTCGACATGATGGGTATCGACGAGATTGGTCTCGATAAACAAGACCGTCGTTACCTAGAAACGCTTATTCGGGTCTTCAATGGTGGGCCAGCCGGCGTCGAAGCCATTGCACACACCATGAGTGTCTCAGCGGACACGCTCGAAGACGAGGTGGAACCGTTTTTGTTGCGCAGCGAATATGTGATTCGGACACAGCGTGGACGATGTGCAACAGCGAAAGCCTACGAGATGCTGAAGCTATTCAATCCGATCCAAGGATCCTGAAGGGGTCGCAGATGGCGGCCCTGAGCATTCGGGGCTATACTTGGTTCATCCCAAAGGAGGATTGACATGCTGCACAATGCTGCGTTGATTACACATTGGTCTCAGTTGGTTGCTGATATCGGAAATATCCCGATGGATCGTATTCTACAGGATCCGCAGCCTGGTACAGCTACGATCGACGATGCTGTTCGCTTGAACCATCAAGGTCGTAAATGCGAGCTCGTCGACGGCATCTTGGTGGAGAAAGCAATGGGCTGGCAAAAATCGTTGATCGCGGCAGTTCTAATCGAGATGCTTGGTGGCTTCGCAAGAACAATGAATCTAGGCGTGGTCGTCGGCGCCGATGGATTCATCGAGCTTTTTCCCTCGTTGGTCCGTGCGCCCGATGTCGCTTTTTTCTCGTGGAAACGATTGCCTGACAATCGTATTCCAACTGCACCCATCCCTGCGATCGTTCCCGATTTGGCCATTGAAGTACTCAGTCTGGGAAATACTCGCTCAGAAATGGCGAGAAAGATGCGACAGTATTTCCATGCAGGGGTTCGTCAAGTCTGGATGGTGGATTTGCGGGAACGTACTGTTGCTGTTTACACAAGCACCACCAATGTCCAGTTGTTTGCAGGCGACGCCAAGCTTACCGCAATGGACATCCTGCCCAGAATGGAAGTAGATTTATCTGTCGTGTTCGCAGAGTTGGATCGACAAGGTTGATTCAATTGGCTTGGGTGGCCCTCGGCTAAACACCCTCCTAGGTAGACTTGAGATCGTCTGCCTGAGGACAGGCAGACGTACGTGTTCCATTGCCGACAATGCTATGCCGCTCGCCTCAGCGAGGCAGATGCATAAAAACTTTGGATGCCATTTACGACTGCGTCCTGTTCGCTCTCGGTCAAATCTGGATAGATTGGAAGGTGGAGAATCTCTTTGGCCGCCATCTCTGTCTGTGGCAAGCAGCCGTCGGTATAGCCCAAGTCATGGAAGCACTCTTGCTGATGAAGTGGGACCGGATAATAAACTTCATTGCCAATTCCGATTTCGGAAAGATGCTTGCGCAGCGAGTCTCTCAATCCACCGGGTACGCGAATGCCATACTGATTCCAAACATGCAGTGCCTCGGGTGCATGATATGGCAGCTCGATGCATTGATCCAATCCCGACGCAACAAACATCTCTGAGTAACGACTGGCATTCTTTTGACGAGCGTCGCTGTAGGATTGCAAATGAGCGATCTTGACATTGAGGATTGCAGCCTGAATGGTGTCGAGTCGACTGTTGATGCCCACCAGTTTGTGATAGTAACGAGGCTGCATGCCATGTGAGGCAAGTAGCCTTAGTTTGGCTGCCATCTCTAGGTCGTTGCAAACCATCATCCCACCGTCACCCATTCCGCCCAGGTTTTTGGTTGGGTAAAAACTCAGGCAGCCGATGTCTCCCCACGCCCCGGCAGGGCGTCCCAAGTACTCGGCTCCAATCGCTTGGGCCGCGTCCTCGATGACCGGCAAATCATGCTTCTTGGCGATTGCGGTTATCTTGTCCATGGCCGCGCATTGACCGAACAAGTGCACCGGAATGATCGCCCTAGTTCGCGATGTTACACTCGCTTCGACCGCCTCTGGGCAAATGTTGTACGTTTTCGGATCGATGTCGACAAATACCGGATTCGCCCCCAACCTTGCGACCGCAGATGCCGTGGCAAAAAAAGTAAAGCTCGGAAGAATCACTTCGTCACCGGACTGAATATCGAGGGCCATCAAAGCCAGCAACAATGCGTCGCTGCCTGAGGCGCATGCGATCGCTTGCTGTGTTTGGCACAAGCCAGCAATCGTACGCTCAAGTTCGCCTACCTGTGGTCCGTGTAAAAACCTGCCGCTATCGACGACTTGTGCTATCGACGCCAGAATCTCATCTCGAAGTGTTGCGTTACCGCGATTGACATCGAGCAATGGTACAGACGACTTGATTGCGTTTTCATTTGACATGATGGTTGAGCCCCTCTATTACACGAGTCATTGCCGTCCGCCCTGGACTTTCAGGGCAAGAGTAGTCGTTTCGGCACTATCAGGTCAAGCGAGATCGGAAGCGACCATTTTACTGGTTGCAAACACTGCACTGGCAGAGCAAGGTCACTCTCGGCAAGAGTGACGTACAGTAGGTCGCACCTGCCGGGTGCGACTGAGCATCGCAAAGCTTGGCTTTTCCAATGATTTCATTGACGCCGGGCCAGGAGCTCAAGCTACGGTGAACCAACTTCTGCCTATCGCTTTCAAGGGGATTGGGGCGATTGGCAGATTGAAAACTACCAGTTATGAGCACGGTCTTGCGACCTTAGCTACGCTCGCCAGGGGCTTGGCAGGGGCGTTGCAGCTAAGGCAATCGGGTTGGGAGCCCAAACAAAATAACGTTGACGATTCCACCGACGATGCCCCCTACATTAAAAGCGATGTGAACATAAATCGATGGAAAGATGCTCCCTGTCCGTTGCTTGACGAGAGCGCAAAGGAAGCCAAGGATCGTGGTAGCGGTAACGATCAACGAAACCGTTTTCCAATCCGCCCCTGAGGAGATTAGGCTAAGATGCATCGCACCAAAAATGACGGCCGAACCGAGCGTTGCCGTGTTGATCGCATTGGTTGGAATGGTGGAAATTCGCTCAATACACGTCTGACAGAGCCCGCGCACATAGATCTCTTCGCATATGCTCGAGACCAACCAAATGGAAACGATCATTTGTAGGGGATTCAATTTCTTGAGCATCGGTATTCCGCCCCCACCGGACGCTAGGAGGCAAAAAGTCGCTGTCGCTCCCAACAGCACTGCACCCAGGGCGAACGGAATCCAACTCCGATTTCGGCTGCGGCGAAACCCCATCTCTGAAAGCCCGATACGAAGCGACTTCGCAATAGCGAGCGACAATACGACCAGAATCGCTTTCATCGCCGAATGAGAAACAAACGCCGTCATATCCAGTGAATCGGAGAGCCACTTCCACGCCAATTGGAATGCATAAAAACCAAGGATCGAAGCGGCGATCACCATTCCAATGCGTACTTGTTTGGTTGCCTGGAGGGATTTTTCTTTTGGGTCACTCATGTCTGTTTCCTTCAAATAGTTTTTGCTGTCCGGGAAGTTTCACGGTGTGGAAGAAGGGCTCGGCCTGAAGTATTCGGTTTAGCCAAGTCGGGAAGCCAGTCTTGCCTTGGCGGCTCATGATGCGATGAAACGTATGTTCGCGGACTAACCCCGCGTGCATTATGCAAGACAAATACAACGCATTCGACCAAGTCGCATGTCGCACCTCGGCAAGCCCGTTGGAAAAAAGTGCCAAAAGCGATTCTTTGGCGTCAGCGACGAGATTCAGTTGTTGCGATTTCCAAAACTGCATAACGCGTTCCGAGTCATATGCAACGACGACATCTATTCCTGGGATCCGAATCGGTTCGTACGCCTGGACCCAAACCGTGACGCCTCGGTTGGCCGCTTGGACAATGTCGTCGAACAATTCTTTCAGCGGTTGCGGAAACACGTCGATCACCAAGAACACTTTGGCTCGACTCAACATCAGCGAGGCTCTCTCTAACACCGCACTCGGATTTGACATTTGCGAGACCGATTCGGGCTCCTGTTTCACTTGAATACCCGCCAACGCAGCCCTGGCTTTATCGGCTTTCGACGCGACGTTGCGCTGAACTTGCGCGATGAACTCATTGACTTCAACAGGGATGCAAAGGCGCGCCGCTCCCTCCTGGATGGTGATTGCACCAAGCGATTCCAGGTTTGCAACGGCAGCGTAAACATTGGCGGCTGGTTTGCCCACAACCTGAGAGATTCGATATGCCGTCATCGGCTCTGAGCATTGGAGTGTCGCCAAATACACTTGGGCCTCCAAGCTATTCAAGCCAAGGTCCTGGAGCGTGCCCATGGCCATCTCAATGCGGCTCTGCTTTTTCATAGTATATTTTTATACTAACAACAAAGCTGCGTCAAGAACTTGGGCCAGTATTTGATGTTGGTGGGTGAAATCAGGGGTGAAATCAAGGGTGAGATTGAGTTGATTCAAACACCTGAGGGGATTCTTGGGCTTGCAACAAGCAACGTTGAGGACTTGCAGAGCTTAGATCTAGAGGCATTGCAGAAGCATGCCCGTACGCTACAAGATCGCGTTCGAAACCGAACCTAGCGTCACGTCCAATACGACAACCGATACCTCGTCGAGTTCTTGGAGCAACATGACAGCAAAATGGCATACGATCTCGAATGGTTCCTGGCAATCCCATTCCAGTAACGATGGCTACGCAATTGCAAGCATCTTGGCAAGTGCTTGCAAGGCTGTTTGCCAACCCGGACGGGTTTGAAGGTACGTTTCCCACCAGTCCATCATGATGGGCACAATATCGGCATGCACGTCCCTTCCCTTTGGAACGGGGATATGCCAGTGTTCGATCGCTAGCTCGGCGACAGCCTCATCACATTTGCTCAATTCCATCACTTCAGCGGCAGCCAGAATGGGCGGTAGCATGGCCAAGGGTGCGAGTCGAGCAATCAAGTTGGCGCCAATGGTTTCGCTGTGAATAGGCAGGTCCAATTGAAGCTGCGACAACAACCAAGCTAACCGGACGACTTCAGGCAATTCGACCAATGGGTTTGTCAATACAGCTTCAATACGTACTTGGTTGTGTTCGATATGGGCAACTCCAGCCCCACCTAAGATTGGTTGCAGCAGAACTACACGGGCATCGGTGACCAGCAGGTCCTTTTGTGTAAGACGACCGAAATGCGCTAGCAATCCTGGCCCGAAGCCGAGCCAATGCTCTTGGAGTGGTCTAGCTCTGAGCGGAAGCTGTTCCTGGAATTTTGGAAAGAGTTGGTTGTAAGCTGCTTCGATATCAGAAATGTGACCGGCCAATTGCGAGATCGCTGTCTTGTTCTCAACGCGAAGTACCGCTTTTCTAACAACCGCTTGAGCCAGTTCGGTATTCGCATCAATCATGGCCGAATGGCCAACCAAAAGGGACCAAAAGCGAGCGGTATCATACGGGGCCGCGGTCGCGATCCAGTCGCCCAAGCTCAATGCGTATTTGCCAATCGATTCCGAGACACGCATATCCGAAAGTTTGTCGCCGTACTCACAGATGGATTGTGCTGCGTGCAGAGCGCTAGTTGATGCGTTTGGAGTCCAGGTCAAAATCATTATTCAGGAGGCTTACTTGGGTCTCGCGAAACCACCTGTTCGCTGATCCACTGTTCCAGCTCTTTCCAGTCCACCGGCGGCAATTTACTAAGATCGGGTCGGAGCGCCATTGCATCGTGAATGTAGACATGATGGATTTCTTTTTGCGTTTTGGTGGTGTTCCAATGCAGTAGAATGCGTACACAGGAGCTGAGCGATCCTTTGACTTCGACCTCATATCCACACAGCAACGGCACGTCTAACCAACCGAACTGCCGGGCCGCCAACGCAGGAAATTCTGCGTCCAAGTCTCGAGTTACGGTAAAGACAGCACTGGCAACGTCAGTAGAATCTATTCCGTTGCGGCGGATAATAAGTGCCAAAAGCTGACGTGTGGCCTTGAGAATCGCTTCACGCGTGTTAGCTTCGACGGTAGTTGCACCGCGAACTCCACGGCACACCGTGTTTTCCGACATCCACTAGTCCTTTTCAAATCCAAGCATTTACCGAAAATTCAACCAAGTACGGACGGCCCAACACGGTACCCATTTTCCAAACACCTGCAATGCCTTGAGCCACTTTTCTAACGCATTGTAGCCAATCCACGCAAAACCAACCGCGAATCCCTGTTCACATGCAATCTGAAGAATCCGCCCATTTGAGCCCCACTTTGTCCGATTCGAGTATTCCGTCGGAACTGGACCCGAAATTGTTTTCGCTGCTCATCGTCGACAACGATCCGGCTCATGCGCGGGCCATGACGGAAAGCCTGGAGCGAACTGGCTACCGGTGCACCGTCGCAACCAGCGGTCCCGAGGGTAAAAGGATGCTGGAGCAAAACACCTACGATGTGGTGATCACCGACTTGATGATGAATGAATTTGACGGCATGCAAATATTGGCGCTGGCACGCCAACTTTTACCCGACTGCCAGGTCGTGATGGTTACCGGCCATGCTACTGTCACCAAAGCCGTCGAAGCCATGCAACTCGGCGCCTTCAATTTTCTCGAGAAGCCGATTACCCCCAATCGGCTTCGAGCCATTGCCGCCAAGGCGGTCGAGTCAGTGCAACTCAAACAAACCAATTTTGAATTGCGCCGCCGACTGGATGAACGCTTTGGCTTCGAGGGAATAGTCTATGCTAGCCCGCAAGTGCAGTCGCTCATCGATCGACTGAAACGCATTGCACCGACCGACGCTACCGTCCTCATCACTGGCGAAAGCGGAACCGGCAAAGAGCTTATCGCTCGGGCCATCCATCAAAACAGCCCGCGAAAAAACAAACGCTTAGTTGCCCTCAACGTACGAGCCGTCTCGGAGAACTTGGTGGAGAGTGAAATGTTTGGTCATGTGCGAGGCGCATACACCGACGCGGTAACCGATCGCGAAGGGGCGTTTCAGTACGCAGACGGTGGCACATTGTTTTTGGACGAAGTTGGCGATATGCCGATGAGCACCCAAATCAAACTGCTGCGAGTACTGGAAGAACATCAAATTACGCGAGTCGGCGACAACAAACCAATCAAGGTGAACGTGCGACTGATCTCGGCGACCAACCGGCCACTCGAAAACATGATTGAGGCTGGCGAGTTTCGAAACGATCTCTATTACCGGTTGAAGGTCGTCACAGTTCATTTACCAGCGTTGCGGGAACGCCGCGATGACATCATTCCGTTAATGGATCATTTTCGGAAAACCTTTATCAAACGCCACAGTCACGGCCCTTGCAATTTCTCACCCGCGGTCACTCGCAAGTTTCACTCTTACGATTGGCCCGGCAACATCCGACAACTGCGAAACTTCGTTGAAACGATGGTTGTACTCGACACCGATGGCCGATTGGATCTGGATGATCTTCCACCTGAATTGATCGAGCCAGGCATGGACGTTTCCGGCGAAGTACTAGCTGGTGCGATGGCTGAAATGGGCATGACGGAGACCGCTTCCGAACTTCACTTGCCTCCCGAATTGATAGGCAAGACGATGGACGACATCGAACGCTGGGCCATCGAGGAGACGCTCAAGATGACGGCCGGCAACCGCGATTTAGCTGCCAAGATCCTCGACATTGGAGCCCGTACGCTCTATCGCAAACTTGACAAATACCGTCAGGATTAGGCTTCGCATGGAACCCGACGATGAACTCTGTTTGTGCTTTCATATTTCATGGCGAAAGGTGATCAACTACATTCGCATCCATCGCATTAAGACCCCCAGTATGCTCAACGAATGCGGCGGAGCCGGAACCGGTTGTGGTTGGTGTCGGAAACAGCTAGAAAATTTAACGGCTCAAGTGAAGGAGGTCCCACCCGATGCAGGCGATATCGAAGCTTGGCTGAAAGATCGATCTCCCAACAAGCAAGTTTATGCCGCGGGTCGAGAAAAGTATCGCGAGAAACAATCGCCAGAATAGCTCCGCTTCATCGCGTCAGCGAGATAAACTCAGTTAAAAAATTGGTTGCTAAACAATAGGTTATAGTGCAAATCGATCCGGCAATATCGGTGTAGCGCCGCCCTGGGAGCAAACGAACGCGGCTACATCGCAGGCGGTACGATTGATCGTGTCCAATTCGATACCCTTGAGCAAACCAATTGCCAGGGTCGCCGTAAAAGCGTCGCCGGCACCGACTGTATCTACCACGTCGGTCTCGATTCCTGGTGCGACACTGACTTCGTCACCGCGGATTAAAACGGCTCCATCCGCTCCTAAAGTCAATGCAACTACTTTAAGTGAGAATCGATCGGCGAGTTGTCGTAATAGGGCAACCGGAGAACCGCTTAGCCCAAGCAAACTCGCGAGGACTGGTAACTCTTCGTCATTCAACTTCAAAACGTTAGCAAGCTTCAACGAGTCCAAGATGATCGGGTCGCTAATGAAAGGCCGTCGCACGTTGATATCCAGGATGCGTATGGCTGCCGGACGCGTAGCTGAAACACAACAGCGAATGGTCGAACGTGAGACCTCGCAACGCTGTCCCAACGTACCGAAGCAAATCACATCCGCTCGATGTGCAAGCCGTTCCAAATCGGTAGTCCATCCCAATTGATCCCAAGCCGAGTCGGGCGCAAACTCGTAGGTCGCATGACCTTGCTTGTCTATTTGTACTAGCACTTGACCCGTCGGTCGGTTGTTTTGAATAACCGATTCGACATTCACTTGATGGTCGACTAGTGCCGAGATCGCCTTCTGGCCAAGATCATCGATGCCAACTGCGCTCGCCATGGCAACCTCAAATCTTCCTCGGCCAAGTCCGGCTGCACTGCATACGAAGTTGGCAGGCGCGCCACCGAATCGAGCTCCGTCGGGAAATACATCCCAAAGAACTTCGCCTATACCAACAATGACTGGAAGCGGATTCATAACGTGGCGGACGCTGCTAGCGTCGGCACCTCTTCAGAAAAGCGAAGCGTCAAAAAATACCATTCATACGCATCTTTGTAGCAGGTTTTAGGGCGTTTTGCGGACGCTGGCAGCGTCCGCCACGTGGCTAGGCATACCCGACTTCGCGAGTGGTGCAAGGTTACTCAAGGTCACCCAATGCCATTTTTTGCAGGCTCCACATGGTTCGTATCGCCAAGTACCCATGTTCAATGCCCAAAAAAGTGGTTGTCGATAGGTTGCGTGGCATTCTGGACAAATCATGCGATTGTTCCAAATGCGCGTAAGCATGGACGATCCGTACTGCGCTCCAATCAGCCAAAGCAAGCAAACGAAAACTAGAAAGGCCATCCACAATTGAATGAGCAACCCCCATGCCCCTTTGGTTATCCCGAACGCCTCATGATGCATCAGGACGATTGGTGCATTACCAAGGTAATGCAAGCCCATCCCCATCGCTAATCCAATCAAACCATAACCCAATCCTCGGCGAGAAAGCAGCACGGTCGGTAAAACAAAAAGAGTATGGCAAAAACATGTCATCAGGCGCTCAGTCATGTAGCCACCCAAAGCATACCAAGGAAGATTGACAACTTCGGGGTTTTTCCGCGCGTGAATCAAATACGCTACCAACCAAAACTCCCCAATTGCAAACGAGACGCCGATCGTCAATGCAAGCGACGCTGATCGACGACGGCTGGATTGCAGGGATATGCCGGCCAACAACGCACCAACCCAAGGGAGTAGCTTGGCGGATTCTTCTGTCAGCGGAGCATAGCACAATCGAATCATATCGCGAACGATAATTTGGGACACGTCCGATTGGCCTGGGACTAACGAACCAAACCAGTCTGGCTCTAACAAATTCATCAATGGGACCCGAACACAAAAATACGCCAACGGACTCATCGTAAGTCCTAGCAGCCCAATGAAGAGTAGAAACGGGCGAATCGAACCGGGGGCCAGATACCGAATAATCGGTAGAAATAGGACGATCGCCAGTACCGTCGTGACAAATGCTGCAATCAATATGGAAGGCATTTCAAGGCTTCGAACTTTTTTGAGGTTGAACTACTTTGCCTGTGATTGGTTTGATATCCTTTAAGTTGGTTTGCGGGCTGCTCGCGTTTGGCAAAATCGCTGTGCTATTGGCCGTGTTGTACCAATAAAGCAACAGCGAAGATATCAGCGGAAACACGATTGCGGCAGTACATAACTTGCCCAAATTCTCGAGCTTTGGTATTTGTTTTTTCATCTTCTTTCCATTCACGCGGACAAGCGGATTGGCGATACTGCGTTTTGTCGGGCTGTGAATAAATGAATTGCGGCAGTTAATTCATGCATTGCATCTTCCATCCGTTGCGATTGCCGCAGCAAAGCGAGATTTTCGGCCAATCGATCCTGCAATTGCAGTAACTGACCGTCTGCGACGAGGCTGTTGGCAATCTCATTAGTCATCTTTTGCGCAACTACCAGTTCATCACTCCAATGCCGTACTTCGGTTACATGAGTCTCCTGTTGCCTTTCGACCATCTTTAGAAAGTGAACTAAGTTTAGCTCTTGGCGCTGGTTGAGTTCGTCCCACCTACGTTGGGTTGTGTCAAGCCTGCGATTCCATTCATGCATTATTGATTTTTCGAAAGTTTCCAACGACGACAAAAGCGTTGAATTGGATGTCATCAACATATCCGTAAATGGCTTGATTGCTCCGTCTGAGTTTTGGAATCGATGCAGTAGTTCATCCTCCATGTATGCGTCGATTTTTAACAGCAGTTCATTATCTCGCCTTTCGACTAAGAACCGAACGAGAAACGTTACCACCATGCATGTCATTGCGGTGAACGTAGTATTGAATGCCGTTCCCATGCTGCTTAACATTTTGGGTAGTTTTTCGGTCAAACCCTCCATGGACAAGCCGGTCAGCGCCGCGCCGAAATGCACGACTGTCCCAATTAGACCGAGAATTGGGAGAATGGTAGTGACAAAGCGTGAGAACCCGTAACGATCAAAGACTTGGTTGCTATCGCGAGTCGCTAGCGATTCAAGGTACTCGCGAAATCCCTCCGCCGATTGACGTTGATATACAAATCTTAGTGCTGACTGAATTCTTTGGAACATGATGGAATCAATATCCTCGGAGTGGTCAAGCCGCACGCGATCTAAGAGATCACCGGCACGATTCGCGTCCTCGAGCCCCTGACCTTCAGGTAAGGAAACGCGTCGGATGGCTGCTTTCTCGCGAGTTCCCTTTAGAAAACACAGCAGATGTTCCGCGCCTGCCCAGAAAAACAGCATGACAATAGCGTATTCCGTGGCGTGGTGAGTCGTGTATGCGTGAATGGCGGAGTCACGCATCAGCGGCAAATGCACGATCAAATAGAATATTCCACTAATCCCCATTCCGATTAGGAAAGCACCTGATCCACTGCTACGCTTTCTAAGAAATGAAAATGAAAACATCTAATTGTCCAACCAATCTGTTTGTGCCGCGATCCCGATTCGAAATCTGTTAGTCATGTCATTTAGCCATATGCCAATGGTAAACGGACTAATCGCGAAGTGTATTTCCTGAACGTCCACAGGAAATCAGGAAAAACCTGACAGGAGCCCTGTCGGCAAGCAGATCTATTTTTAGCATTCCTAATACTCTGCGAACGTCATTTTATCGGATGCTGCTCGGCATCTGTCGATCTCGCTTTGTCAAAATGGGCAAGCAGCCCTGGCAGCAAGAAAAGGTCGCAAAGCAAAGCCGAAAGCAAGGTAATAATCCCAAGACTAGCAAAGACTCGGTGGTCTCGAGTTTCGCTGATGAGGACGGAACTAAACCCAGCAACCAACACCAGAGTGGTCATGATCATACCGGTACCAACCCCTAAAAACGCTTGACGCAATGCAATCGTGCGATTGGGTTGTATGTGCAATTCCTCTCGATACCTAGCTAAAAAATGGATCGTATCGTCCACGGCAATTCCCAAACAGATCGTAAAGGCACAAACGCTCACAACATCCAGAGGCCAATTTGCGAGCACCATGAATGTACCTGCGGCCGCAAGAGGAATCATGTTCGGAATAATCGCTATCAAACCAAGCCGAATCGATCGAAAGGCAATCCCCATCACAATTAGTATTTCAATCGAAGCTGTTCCTAAGCTCAATGAAAGGTCCGAAACAATTTGATACAAATTCTTCCAGCGTCGAATCGGACCACCGTCCAGTTTAATAACGACCCCAGGATGGTTCAAAGCGATTTTTTGGATGGATGCGTCAATCTTCTGAAAGATCGGTTTGTAGGTGGCCGTTCCCAGATCCTGAACTCGAAATGTTATCTTTGCGAAATGTTGGCCCGGATCGTACAGAGCGAGCTTGAGCGGTGGCGGTAGGATTTCCGCCATCGGCATTTTGTCAATCGGGCTGTCATCACCAGGTAATGCAGCCAGTACTCGACCAATGGACAGCGGATGTCCAATCAGCGGTTCTTCATCTAAAACCGCATCGATATCTTGGACAATCGAAGCAATTTCACGAGGCTCGATTGTCGCAGCCTGCCAATCCAAATTTATAGCACAGGTTTGCAATCCTCCCAACGCCTTGTCTAGATGCGCCATCATTTGCTGAGACGCACTGCCGCTTGGCAACTCATTGGAAAGACGATCATCGGGACGAAGGAAAAGTGACGTAGCTCCCAAAACCAACATCAGCGCAATAGCAAAGTAGGCAACCGGCTTTGCTGATCTTATCGTCATGGAAACAGGTATGCTAATCTGCTGCAAATAGCGATCGATCAAGCCTCGCTTCGCGCCATTCGACAACCGATGACTCCAAGGCATGCTACAGGCTAGGGGAATAGTCAAAAGTACCGATGTCAAAATCGTCGTCGTTCCCAATACGCAGGACCAAGCAAATTCGCGAACAACCTCATGATTCGAAAACGACAGAGAACCCATTCCAATAGCGGTTGTAATCGTTGTGATGCTACATGCGACTCCTACCGTCGCCAATGCGTTGCGACAAGCTTTCCGTGGCGTCTGCCCCTCGCTCAAGCAACTGCGAATGTATACCATCATGTGAACACCATCTGCAAAGCCGACCAAGCTCAACAATACAGGCAAGATGACTTCGCTAAAAGGGTTGTCTTCCCAACCGAGATATCGCAGGAAACCGATTGCCCAAAAAACTCCAGTGGCCGGTGCCAAAGCCACAACGATCACAACGGTGACACCCCGAAATAAAATGATCGCCATCAACAAGATCATTCCATAGCCGATAAACTGAAACTTGACAGCATTCGATTGATGAATCTGCAAAATGCTAAGTCGCAAGGGCACCTCGCCTGTTAACCCCACCTTCATGCTAACACCTGGGTGTTTAGCAAGAGTTTGTTCTGCGACCTCAACCAAGCGTGTGGTGCAATCGGATTCATCGGTTACGAAAACCCAATTGAATGAAACGCCCAAAAGCAACGTCTTGCCATCGGGCGACAGCATTTGACCAACCACCAGCGGATGCCGAATCGCTTTTTGCTTGGCAATCGCAAATCGCTGCTCCGACGCTTGACCTTTGGGTAGAATCGGTTCAGGTAATCCGAAGATATTGAGCGGCGGGGCCTGATCGAGCCATCGGACGTTGGACACGGTTTCTAGATCTTCGAGTGCCTGAACAACATCGCGTATGGCCAACGCGCCGTCGCGGGTGAAAAAGTTTTCGCATTGCATCACCAGCAACGCTTCGGCCTTTCCGAGTGAATCTCGCTTGACTCGATTCGAAGCTAAAAACGGACGTTCCTTATCCGGGGCCGGAGCCTCGATGTTTTCATTGGGGCTTGCCCAAATCCGTCGAGCCATCTCGGCTGGCCAAGTGGGTCGAACATATCCGCCAATTGCAATCGCCGAAATGCCGATCAGAAAACAAACGCAAATCCAAGGATGATCTACAATGCGAGCGAAATTCCTCGCGATGAATGAACGGTCCCAAGGTTCAATCACGAAGTCTTCCAAAGGCTTGTACTTTACCCTGAAAAGCCAAAAAATCGATTTAATCATTAAGCATGAACTTTCGTCGAGGGAAATCCTCGCTGATTGTAGCGTCAGCCACCCGCTTTTTGCCAATGCCAATGTAACGTTCAAATCAGTCCGTTGTCGAGCGGCAGTTTGGCTACCCTAACTTGGACCCCTGGCTCGAGATTCGCCCAGCGCCTTGCTACTGGTAGATTTCATCAATGCCGCGCTTTTAATAAATGAAGAACCGTTCCGAAGACTCTTTGGGACTTCGGATGTTAGAAACTGGAGATCGATTGATCGAAATGGGAATCGTCACATGTCCAAGTCCAAACGGAGAGATGGCGTTGGTTTGTCAACCCATCCTGAAGTCAAATCACCATCCAAATTCCGCAGTTCAAACGAATTCAAACCGTGTTTGGGAACCGGGATTGCATTGCTTAGAACTCGACGGTGTCCGCGGTATCGCGATCATCGGCGTAACTCTGTATCGTTATGGCAATGAGTTGGACCCATCGGCTAGTTCAGCATTGGCGATTGCAAAGGGGTGTTTTTCCGTAGGCGAACGTGGAGTCGATCTTTTCTTCGTCTTGTCCGGCTTTCTCATCACAGGGATATTGCTAAGTACAAAATCCAAGAGTGGCTTTTTTCGGAACTTCATTGTTAGGAGAGCACTTCGAATATTTCCACTGTACTTTGCGACTCTGCTCGTCTGCCTATTCATTGTTCCAGGCATGCTTTCGACCAAGGTTTTCGATTTGCCTAGTAACAATCAGTGTTATCTTTGGACCTACACACCCAATCTTTATATGGCTTGGGAGAATTCCTGGTGCTTTGGACCGTTAGACCATTTTTGGTCACTTGCAGTCGAAGAGCATTTCTATTTGCTGTGGCCAATTGCAGCATACTTCCTTTCGACAAAATCGTTGTTGAGAGTATCGGTCGCAACGGTGCTCGTAGTGGGAGTAATAAGGGCTTTCGCCTCGATGTGGCCGGGATGCAGTGTTGCCGTGAATGTCCTCACTATTTTCCGTTGTGATGCGTTATGCATGGGTGCGATTCTTGCCATCATCATGTACCAGCGAGTCCACGTGCATCGGATGATGTGGTTTGCTAGACGCTGCCTACCTTTCGTCGCGATCGCATCGTTGGTGTTTGTTGTTACGGGAAAGCGATGGATGACCTTGCCGCACACAATAATTCCAGCCCTAATGGTGGTCGTACTTGCCATCATCGTCACTGGAAAGAAATCGGATTGGCTTAGCAGGCAATTTAGACGTCCATGCCTACGTTGGTTCGGTAAATATAGTTACGGAATGTACGTCGTGCAGCTGCCATTGGTAACAATGCTTCCAATCTCGACTTTGACCTGGACTCTCGGTACGGAGGCAGCGAATCCGATTCTCATCGGTACGTTTTATGTGGCAACTATGCTCGGTTTAACAAGCGTTTTCGCATATGTCACTTTCCATCAATTCGAGAATCGCTTCTTGATTTTGAAGCGGTACTTTTAGTCCATTCGCAGGAGGCGGGATTCGTAAAAATCCTTCTTGCCATAGGCACAAACCCAATGGTCTGCAGTACAATAGTAATTCCAATTGCGGCACTAAACATTGCGTAACCCACGAAGTTCGATGGTTTTGCATTCAAAGAAGTTTTTCGCAGAAGCATCGCAGAATTTATTGAATTGAGCTCCATGAAGATTGGCATCCCCCGGGAATCCTTTACAGGCGAAAAGCGCGTCGCAATAACTCCCGACGTTGCAGTGAAATTGATCGCAATGGGCTTTACGGTAGCAATCGAACCTGGAGCTGGAGTGGGTTCGGATTACGCAGACGATACGTATCTAGAAGCCGGTGCAGTACTTCAAAACGCTGATGTGCTGTGGTCTACTGCCGATTTGATCCTCAAGGTGCGTTCGCCGGTTTCAAGCGAAGTTGAACGAATGCGTTCGGGATCATGGTTGATTAGTTTCATTTGGCCAGCACAACAGCCCGAGTTGATGAAACTGTTTGCATCCCAACGATCCACGGTTCTTGCAATGGATTGCGTCCCACGCATATCGCGCGCGCAGAGAATGGATGCATTGACGTCCATGGCTAATATCGCGGGCTATCGCGCCGTGATCGAAGCTGCACATCATTTCGGTCGATTCTTCACAGGCCAAGTGACCGCTGCAGGAAAGGTTCCGCCAGCAAAAGTTTTTGTCGTGGGCGCAGGAGTAGCCGGATTGTCCGCAATTGGCGTGGCAAATGGACTTGGTGCCATTGTGAGAGCCAACGATACTCGACCTGAGGTAGCGGACCAAATTCGTTCCATGGGAGCCGAGTTTGTGCCTGTTCTTTTTGAGGAGAAGGGGACTGGCGACGGGGGATATGCTAGGACAATGAGCGAAGGATATCAAAAAGCTCAACGCGACACCTACGCTCGGCAAGCGATCGACGTGGACATCATTATCACGACTGCTCAAGTTCCCGGCAAACCGGCGCCCAAATTGATCACTGCCGGAATGGTCGAGTCGATGAAGCCTGGCAGTGTTATCGTCGACTTGGCGGCTGAGCAAGGTGGCAATTGTGAATTGACTGAACCGGGTACCGTTGTAGTCAGGAATGGAATCACCATTGTTGGATATACCGATATGCCGAGTCGGCTTGCAAAGCAATCAAGCAATCTCTATGCGACCAACATCTTGCGACTGATTGAATATCTGTGTCCAAATGGGGATGGTAAACTTGCCGTCGATATGCAGGACGATCTAACTCGTGGCACAACCGTTGTGCTTGCAGGCGAGATTGTTTGGCCGCCGCCGATTCCGAAGCCAGCATTGCCCTCGGGTGCCTCAAGTCCTGTCGTTTCGCAAAAAGCCCCTCCAGGTCACCTTGTTGCCAAAAAGACTCGCACTGGACAGCCCTTCGTTTTGGTAACCATTGGAATCCTTTTTCTGATGTTTGTTGGCAGCTTTGCGCCACCAGCTTTCATCGCCCACTTTACCGTTTTTGTTTTAGCCTGTTTTGTGGGTTATATGGTTGTTTGGAATGTCACTCCTGCTCTCCACACTCCGCTCATGAGCGTCACCAATGCCATCAGCAGCATCATTGGCATAGGCGCGGTAATGCAATTGACAGTTTCAAGTATTGTCATTCAGCTGCTTGCGGGAGTTGCATTGACACTGACGGCAATCAACATGTTCGGTGGTTTCGCGGTCACTCAGCGGATGCTTGCCATGTTTCGTCGATAACGATATTCGGATGTTTGCATTGATTTAATAGTAGAGAAATAGAGACTATGGAATGAATAATGTATCTCTGATGTTGGCTGCCTATTTGGGTGCCGTTGTCCTTTTTATTCTGAGCCTGGGCGGCTTTAGTAAGCAAGAAACCGCGATTCGAGGCAACACGTTTGGCATCGCCGGAATGTCGCTGGCCATGATGACTACCATACTCTGGTCCAATTGGACGATTTCGGGGCTGGCTTGTTTGTTTATTGCACTCGCGATTGGAGGACCAATAGGTTTCATCGCCGCAAAGAAGATTGAGATGACGCAAATGCCTGAATTGGTAGCGCTGATGCACAGCTTGGTCGGACTTGCGGCAGTTCTTATCGGCTTGATCAGTTATTACGCTTCGGCTGCAAAGGCAGATGGTACCGACGAAAGCATTCATCTGATTGAGATCTACATTGGCATCTTCATTGGTGCCGTTACGTTTTCTGGATCGTTGATCGCGTTTGGCAAACTTTCGGGAAGAATGAGCGGAAAACCATGGCTCATTCCTGGCAGGCACTGGCTGAACTTAAGCGGATTGATTCTTGTTATTGCTCTCGGTTATTTCTTTGTGGCCTCCGAATCAAAAGCGGTCGGATCCATCTCCATGCTTTTGATGCTGGCAATCGCTTTGGCATTTGGAATTCATCTTGTCATCGCCATTGGTGGTGCAGATATGCCTGTCGTGGTTTCGATGTTAAATAGCTATTCTGGTTGGGCAGCCTCAGCGACGGGATTTATGCTTTCGAATGATTTGCTAATTGTCACCGGGGCCCTCGTCGGATCGAGCGGTGCCATACTCTCCTATATCATGTGCGAAGCCATGAATCGACGGTTTCTTTCGGTGATCGCCGGAGGATTTGGGGCCGAGAGTGGTTCCGCACCAATCCAAGGAAAGCCCCAAATACATGGCGAGGTGGTATCCATATCGTCTCACGAGGCTGCAATCCTGATGAGCGATGCAAAACGTGTCATCATTGTACCTGGCTATGGATTGGCCGTGGCGCGTGCACAGCATGTGATCTGCGAGATTACGAATTTGCTACGAGAGCGAGGTGTCGAAGTACAGTTTGCGATCCATCCAGTTGCAGGCAGGATGCCAGGTCACATGAACGTATTGCTCGCCGAAGCCAAAGTTCCCTATGATATTGTCTATGAAATGGATGAAGTCAACGAGCGATTTTCGGGTACTGACGTCGCGATGGTGATCGGGGCAAACGATATCGTCAATCCCGCAGCCCAAGAGGACCCAACTTGTCAAATTGCGGGTATGCCAGTCCTTGAGGTTTGGAAAGCAACTACATCGATCGTTTTGAAGCGTAGCATGGCATCTGGCTACGCAGGGGTAGACAACCCTCTTTTCTACAAAGCAAACAATCGGATGCTATTTGGAGATGCGAAAGAGACGCTCGACCAGATATTGAACAGTTTGCGGAATTCTCTAAGCAGGACGAGCCTAGTCTAAAACTCTGCAAAGGCTGCAACATGGCCATTCTACAGAAAAGTTCGAAGAGCCCATTTAACTGCTTGCAAGGAAGAAGCACAAAAAGAGTCGCAACATGAATTCGATTGCCCTTCTGTTTGTGGTTTTTGGTTACTTCGCTGTCCTGTTGGCAATTGCTTGGTACACGTCGAAGGGCGCAGGCGAACATGCGTTTTATTCCGGTGAACGCAAAAGTTTGTGGTGGATTGTGGCATTCGGCATGGTGGGAACTTCACTAAGCGGTGTTACGTTCATAAGCGTTCCTGGATCCGTTTACAAAGTTAACTGGAACTATTTGCAAGTGGTACTCGGCTATCTGATCGGCTATTGGATCGTGGCATGGCTGTTGTTGCCGTTGTACTATCGACTCCAACTGACCAGTATCTATTCGTACTTGCTCCAGAGGTTTGATGAGGTAAGCTACAAAACGGGAAGCGCGATTTTTATCGTTAGTAGACTTCTCGGCGCTACGGCACGTATCTATATCGTGCTCTATGTAATCCACCGTTACTTGCTCGAGGCAATTGGGATTCCATTTTGGTTAACCAGCGGAGTCGTCCTGTTAATGATTTTTTTGTACACACTTCAAGGTGGCGTCAAGACAATCGTATGGACGGATACGCTGCAAACGCTATTCATGTTGGCATCGCTTGTTGGAACCGTTGTTTATATTGCCACCGACCCAGCTATGACAGGTTGGCAAAATCGAATTGCGGACAGCGGCATGATGTCCATCATCAATGCGGATTGGTTCAGTGACCGGTATTTTTTAAAACAAATTCTTAGCGGAGTCTTTATCACTATTGCCATGACCGGTCTCGATCAAGAAATGATGCAAAAGAACTTGAGCGTACGAACGCTCGAAGATGCACAGAAGAACATGCGAGTCTTCAGCGTAGTGTTGCTATTCACGAATATACTTTTTCTGTTCCTAGGCGCACTACTATTTTTGAAGCTTCAACAACTCGGCTTGCCGACGCCGGAGAAGAGCGATGACCTATTTCCGCTTCTGGCGTTAGAGCATTTCCCACCCTGGCTTGGCCTTTTGTTTATTGTCGGATTGATCAGTGCGTTGTTTCCGAGTGCGGATGGAGCGCTCACGGCGCTCACGGCTAGTACATGTATCGATTTGATTGGGATTCGAGATCGCCACTGGGACGAGTCTCGCCAAAAGAAAATTAGGCAGTCGGTTCATCTCATGATCGCGATTCTCTTTCACGTGTTGGTGATGTGGTACTACTGGCGACAAGATGAGTCGATCATCAATACGGTTCTCGATCTTGCCTCGATAACCTATGGACCATTGCTAGGTCTATTCTCATTTGGCCTATTTACAAAACTATCGCTGCGGGGATGGTTGGTCCCATTCGTTTGTGTCCTTTCAGCCGCAGCCTCCTATTGGCTAAGAATGGAGAGCAAATCCCTTTTTGGAGGATACCAAATGGGTTTTGAGACTCTGATCGTCAATGGCCTGTTTACGTTTCTAGGCTTGATGCTCATTAGCATCGCGCCAAGTCGTCGCAAGGACACGGTGAGTTAGGGTGTGCGTTAGAGTGTTAACGCCGAAAACCAGGCTTGACCCCCAAGGAAAGTTATTCGTTTTTTATGTCCGATTGGAACCACGAAGCAGGTAAGTCGTTTAGGTCGATGTGACGGTCTCGCTTGGTTCGCTTTGCTTGCTTGGCATTTCGAAATACCCGGACGGAAAAAAAAACTGCCATCAGGACAATAGTAGTGGTTATGCCCCATGAAGCCCATGCAGGAAAGTTTTCCTTGGAGGATGGCGATGATTGCGTAATGTCATCGAATCTACCGACCAACAAAGGTGCAACGAGTGGTTTTGCGTTGGGTGGTGCACTTCCAGGCTGATATGCGAGCAACTTCAGAAAATAGCCGGCGAACGCCGTTTTTTTTCGCAAAAGTGTTTCTTCGTCGAAGCCGTTGGGTAGTCTGTCTGTAATGAAAACATACAACCAGGCGTGCGACTGATCGGTGGATCCCCATATTTCGTAAACGCTACTGACTCCAGCAGAATTCCCAGCATCCGCTTCAAATCGAGTTACCCGACGAACGACAATATCGAGAGAAACCAATTCGCCACGATGCTTAGCAGGTTCGCTGTAAAAATCATTGAACTTCGTTCGTGGATTAGCTTTCTCGCGAAGCTGGTTGAACGAGGCGTTTGTGCTTTTTCGAACTAGCCCCCAATAGGCTGGCATCTCGCGTTTGGACATTCGAAGTGTGTTGTCGGCCACTAGCGACAGCAAGTCTCTGGTTTGCCGATCCATGGCGAGATCGTTCTGGAGCAATCTAGGGTTATTGTCTAAATCAAGATCTTTTTCGGAGTCGATCCCTTCAGGAAGTTCTTCCGCCGTAAGCAGAGTCGACAAACCGCCGTCGTTGGAACTTCGTCGTGGAGCCCCTTCCGTGTCAGGAATTCTCGGCCCTGCTTCCTCTTGAGCGAACCGCAATTTTGGCCCGATTACAATTGCTAAAGCAAGTATAAAGAGCAAGAAACCGAGTCGTGGAATCGCGGAATGGCTAATCCAAGTCGATCGATAGCGAGGGCTTACCATGAGTTGCGCCGAAATTCAAAGTAGCTATTTGAGTGGAACCATTGAGATCTTCGACATCGGTGATCCATCCTTCGCCTTTTGTTTGCTGCAAAGATCAATGACTTGCATAAGTGGTTCATAATGCAATTCCTTTCCAACTCGAACGACGACAGAATCAAAAATAGGCTTCTCAAACAAGCTTACCATTTCTTGTCGGAACAATTGCAACGTATCGGCTGGATCATTCGCTTTTAAAACCCGTGATCCAATCACTACTTTCTCAAGTTCGCCGTTTGGCTGAGCATAGAGTTCAATAGGCAACGGGAAATTGATGTCATCCATTGGGTCTTCTGGAGTGGAGTCGATTTGTACGCTCGAACTCGTGGTGGCTTGAGGACTGTCTGGAAGCCTCAAGGCGATTTGCGCTTCGATTGGCGATGCTCGAAAGGTCAGAATGAAAAACGCCAGGAGTTGAAAAGCCATGTCGAGCATTGCAGCCATGTTCAATTGAACCTCTGCTTCAGCATGCTTGCGTTTTCGGCGACGAGATCTGCGAATCATTGTAAATACTCTTCTAAGCTTAAGGGCTTAACTCGTCCTTTTTTCGAACGACCACGAAGTCAATTTTACTGAAGCGATTCGCTTTACAGGTGTCGACGACTTTCATAAGCGTTTCGAAAGCCACCTTCTTGTCCACCCGCAAAACCGCCGTTACTGGAAGTGGTTGGTCGGGTTTGACATCTTGCAACATTGCTACAGCCCGAGACTCCCCTCGAAGAAAAAGATCAATGCTGGGTTGAATTGCGCCTCGTACTTGAACCGTCCCATCGCTGCGCACATTGAGAACCAGCAGGTCGCCTTGGCCACCTTGATCCACGGGATTCGCAGCCCCAACAACCGGCAGAACCAAGTCCTTATCGACGTCGACCGCTTTGAAATTGATTACGAGCATGAAAAACGTAATGAGTTGGAAAACCATATCTAAAATCGGCACAAGATTTGGCTCGCATTGTTCGGCGCTATGTGACGTAGACATTGTTTAGTTTATGGGTTCTTTACGACATCGAACGCAACGCCTTTGCGGGGGAATTGCTAAGTGGGATTTTCTGAAGAGCCCGGCTTTGACTTCAGCAAGCGATAGACAGATCTCAAGCAGTCGTCGGCCAGCATGGTCGTCTCAACGGAAATTTGCGAGATGCGATTTCTGAATATGGAGTACAAGAAGATCGCGGGTACCGACAACAAAACCCCTTCAAATGTTATTACCAAGGCCTGTGAAATGCCCTCTGCAACTCTAGCAGCGTCGAGTGCGACCCCGGACATTGCAATGACACTAAAACTGCTTATCATTCCCTGGAGTGTTCCCAGCAAGCCAATCATAGGCCCAAGCGTACCAATGACCGCCAGTATACTAATCGATCTCTCCATCTTAACGGTAAGGACTTCGGCTTTGCGATCCAGTTTTTCTCGCGCCTCTTCGATTCCAAAACGCAGCTCAGAAATCCCTGCAGTCAACGCTTGACTAAAAAATGAATCATCCTCGTTAAGCAAGGCCAATAAATCCTTCGGCTTTCTTTCCTCAATCAACTTCGTAGCTGCATCTACCGTTTCCGGCGGAGCGGCTACAGACAGCCGAAGCTCAATTGCTTGTTTGACGGCGACTGCAACAAAGTAAATGGATAAAAAAAAGATGAGGACTCCAATTGGGCCGGAAACTTGCATAAGCCAATACAGAGTATTAATCTTCTGAGGCTTCGAATCCACATTCGCCTGCTGTGCCCAGCAAGGGTCAACCCAGTACGCAGTCGTCCAGGCAAATAAAACCAAGACGAGCAACGACCTTCCCTCGCACCATTTAAAAACAAACCGAATCGCCTTGTTGTCGAACCGCGAATTGCAATCGAATTTCATACCAAACCTTGTTTAATTGAACCTTGGAAGGTAAGTTCGATCAAACTCGTACTCGCCCAACGCCAAACTGAGTTTAATGCCTAGGACCTGGCCGACAATCAGGAAAAACCTGACAGACCGTCCGCTGAGACGACTTCCTGACTTTGTGGTGTTAGCCCTGACTTTGTGGTGTTAGCATTGATCATCCTAGAGTAAACTCTGTCTGGTCAGTGAGTCAACAAGTGAACACGGGGATGGTTGGATAGATCGTATGGGGAGTATTTATAACTTTGTAGGGCATGCGGACTACTATATACTGGCGGCTGCTGCTTTTTGGGGTATCTACTGCATGATCCTGGTTTGGACTCGAGTTGCTCAAAAACGATTTCGAAGTGAGGCGGATCAAGAACAGTTTTTGGATCGGGTCGAACAGCATCTTCGCCAAGGAGACTTTGAATCGGTTCAATCCATATGCGATGGAGACTTACGTGCTGTTCCGATGATGGTCTCTTTGGCATTGAAGCATCGCAATCTCGATCAAGACAAGCTCGAAAGTTGGGTTATGGATCGATTTCAATTTGATGTACTTTCGGATATCGATTCGAAAATCACATGGATTTCTACGCTCATCAAAGCCTCACCTATGCTTGGACTCATTGGTACCGTGGCAGGCATGATGGGGGCATTTGAAACGTTAGAGCTTGCCACCGCAGAGGAGCCAACCAAGAAGCTGCTCGCGGACATCCGAATGGCTCTTGAACACACCTTGTATGGATTGCTGATCACGGTGACTTTATTGACTGGCATGGCGTTCATCAGCAATCGGATTCGTCAATTGGAGGAGCTTGCCGTTTTTGGAATGAATCGATTTTTCGATGGACTTAGAGATTCTCAGCAGCATCGCAAGTTTCGCGAACGCTAGGTCTGAACCTCGAAACGCTTTAACAAGCTGCAAACCGAAAAATGATTCGAACAAAAAAACGCAAGAAAAAAGGATTTGACGGAGCATTTGACATTACTCCGATGATTGACGTCGTCCTACTCTTGCTAATTTTTTTTATGGTTTCAGCCCGAATGGCGCCGCAAAACACGGCAAAACTTCCGAAGGCGAAACATGGAGACATGGCAGCTATGCACGATGCAATTGTGCTAGTCGTCAAAACGGGTGCTTCAGACGCGGCGACGGTTAGCACTCCGTCGGGGCGAAAATTCTCCTCCGATCAGGAAGCTCAGTCTGCGGAAATAGCTGAGTTTGTTGAAAACGCGTTCCGAGATATCAGGAAGAAGTATGTTTTGATTCAGGGCGAACCAAGAGTGTTGACGTCGGAAATGATTCGAATTCAACAGGCGGTTGGGAGTGTTCTGATCCCTGGCCAAGAAATCATGATAGCGGTGGAGCATTAGTAAGCTACCATGAGTATCCGTTTAGATTGCGTTGGGTGCAATAAGAGCTTGGTTGTTCATGATCGATTTGAGGGAAGGGTTGTTCGCTGCCCGGCGTGCGGTTTCGAAATCGTAGTTCCCAAAAAAACAAAACTGGGGGATGAGAAGCGAATACCGCGCGTTGAACCCGTCGTGGATGAAAAAGACCCTTCGTCGAAACGAGAAGACAAAAAAGCCAAAACGTTGCAATCTCCGAAATCTAACGTGGGAGAAGTGAATGACGATGCGGAAAAAGAGAATTCAAATGCCTTGCAGAAGGAGCGTCAACCTCGATCCATTCGAAAGGAACATGACGAAGGCGGGAAAGAACTGGAATGGGATATTACACCCATGGTGGATGTCGCGTTTCTCCTGTTGATTTTTTTTATGCTGACCGCATCATTCAGTATTCAAAAGGTTATTCGTACCGCTCCCCCTCAGTCAGACCAACCCAGCAAGAACGCAGTGCCAATACAATTCGATGAACGAATCGAAAAGATAAGTGTCCAAATCGACGAGTTCAATGCCTACACGGTTGTTTTTGGAGACGGACAAACGAGTGATGCTTCCAGCAAGCAAGAACTAACGAGGATACTTAGGGATTTCCGAATTCTGGTCGGGGATCCATTGCCACGCATCGTGATTCAGTCCCATGTAGATAGCTTCCATGGCACAACGGTCGGATGTATGGATGCCGCAAGAGAGGCGGGATTCTCCGACTTTCAACTGTTCGCCGTGGAGAGCTTCGATTGATTATTTCCGCTTATTTTCTAATACTCTAACCAGCGATTTTCAACAGCAAAACGCAAAAGCTCTGACCTACTATTCAACCGCAACTTGGTCATAGCTCGGGCTTTGTGAGTTTCGACTGTTTTTACGCTGATAACCAGCTTTGCAGCTACCTCCTTGTTACTAAATCCACACGCGATCCAACGTATGACTTCCTCCTCACGTTCGCTTATGACACCACCAGCATTCGCGGCGGAAACTCGCTTTGGATCAAAAACTTCATCCGCAAAACCGCGGACGATTCCCGAATCTAATAAGTTTTCGCCATTTGCCACCTTGCGTATCGCTTCAATCAATTCCTTTGCCGCGGACCTCTTCAAGAGATATCCGGAAATGCCCAATTGAACCAAGGCGTTCAAATATGCTCGGTCTGAATTTGCTGTTAGTGCTAACAGTTTACTTCGATTGCCTAGGCGACGTAGTTCTTGTACCATTTCGATGCCATTCATTTCAGGCATACTGATGTCAAAGACGACGACGTGGGGACGGCTTTCCTCGATGGCAACGATTGCATCCTTGCCATTGGCAACTTCACCAATCACCTGCAAATCGGGTTGCGCATCGACTAGCAGTTTTAATCCCTGCCGAACAATCTGGTGATCCTCAACCAACAGTACAAGTATAGGATTCATCGTACTATCCCTCGATCCATTGTATCGGGACTCTCGCAAATAGCGTGGTACCCTTATTCGCAGCGGATTCAATTTCCAGACTTCCACCAACGGATGTTAGTCGTTCCTTCATGCCAAGAAGTCCGAGTGGCGGGCGAACGGTTGAGTCTTGAGCTGCATCGACTTCAAATCCAATCCCTTGATCTTCCACAATTTCGACCGCCCATTCTCTTTGGAGTTCCAAGACGATACTAACGTGTCTACTTCCTGAGTGCTTAGCGACGTTGGTTAGTGCTTCCTGAAGAACACGGTAAAGTGTTAGGGACGTCTCTAGACTGAGACTTTTCTCTGACCAGTTTCGACATTCGAAATCAACCGTGATTCCCACGCGATCGCTCCAAAGTTCCAAGAAACTTCCGATGGCTGTACGAAGTCCAAGTTCATCGAGAGAAGGCGGACGCAGGTCAAATGCTAGGTCATGAATATCTCTCGCTAGCCGATCGAGAATTTCGTTGACACCTTGAAAGCAATGATTCGCTTCCTCCTGGTTTTCTACTTTGATAATGTCGAGCGCTCGTTTCATTCCCAATTGCAATGCAATGATTTCTTGTCCACAATGGTCGTGTAGTTCTCGGGAAATGTGTCGCCTTTCCTCCTCTTGCAAACTAACAAATCGGCGCAACAAAACCACCTGCGCTTCCTCGGCGGAGCGTCTACGCTGAATTTCCAATTCGAGATCAGTCTGCTTTCTTTGAAGTTGGTTTGCGATGGACTCAGCGCGTCGATTCGCCATATGCATCAACTCGCTAAACAAGATGCTCGAAAACCCAACGATGATGTAAAGCGCGAGTCCAACTTGCATATCAAGTCCAGAAATGGCAATCGAACCGCGTGGCGTTGCAAAAAAGTATGCTGCAGCCAGGAATCCGAAAACCAAGGCAAGTACCGCTGGCCATAAACCACAACACCATGAAGTAAAGACGATCGCCAATACATACGTAACGAAAGGGTGACGATCACCGACTATGGGATCAACTAGCATCCTGATCCAGGTAGCTGCGAAAAGGGCAACGAGAGCAATTAGATATTTAGCTAGGGTTCCAAGATCTTTGCGTTGCCGAGGCGGTTGTTGAATGGACGGTGTCGTAGTCGTTTAAGGACTCCTTAGAATTAAATTTCGCCGAATTAAATTTTGGCTTGATCCTGCGGGCGATGGCAACTCGTATTTATTCCAACGCTTTACGTGGTATTAGGCACAGACCGAGTGGGCTAAGCAACAACAATGATTTGCTTTCAACTAGCGATGTATACGCCAGCCAAATTGGATTAGACTAAGGTGACGATTCTAACGCAATAAAATGGATTACAATACGCTCAAATTCCTTTTACCACTAAACACCGATTTTCCAACTAAGATTGATATGACAATAGCGAACCGCCCTATTCGCTGCCAGGTATCGCCTGACAATTCAACCATTCCAGTCTTCTCCAGTCTTCAATAAAAGGTCAGTATCATCATCGACAATGAAAGTGCGAGTGGAGCTTCATCGCGTGCGGCACGTGTGCGAGATCGCAGTCCATTGGATTCTGCCCGAATCAAAGCATTTGCTCGGTTGCTACCGCTGTTGTTCGTATGCTACATCATTGCGTATGTGGATCGCACGAATGTTGCCGTTGCCAAATTGACCATGAGCCAGGACTTGCCCTTATTTGATAGCTGGGTTTTCGGTTTTGGTGGCGGAATTTTTTTTCTCGGCTACTTTCTGCTTGAGATCCCCGGCTCGTTGATCGTCGAACGTTGGAGCGCGAGAAAATGGATTTGCAGAATCATGGTGACATGGGGAATTATGGCAGCAGCCACCGCCTTCGTGACGACTCCGCTTCAGTTCTATATCGTTCGATTCCTGTTGGGGGTAGCTGAAGCGGGCTTCTTTCCTGGAGTCATCGTCTATTTGACCCATTGGTTTGCATCGAAAGATCGCGCGCGGGCGATCTCGTATTTCTTGGTTGCATCTCCCCTCGCTATGATTATCGGACCAGCCACCTCGCGGTTATTTATCGACATTGGACGAACCCACGTGGTGGATGGCGTCACCGTAACCAATGCCATGGTAATGGGTCTAAAGGGATGGCAATGGATCTACATTTTTTGGGGCATTCCAGCGGTCATCGCCGGAGTGGTTGTGCTCTTCTTCCTTCCTGATCGCCCCAAGCATGCAAAATGGCTAACGGTCCAAGAACGCGACGCGTTGGAGGCCGAACTGGCTCGCGAGAAGGCATTGCGAGTAAATGCCAATCATCACTCCGTTCTGACGGCGCTAACCAGTCCGAGAGTTCTATTGCTTTCGTTGGCTTATTTTGGAATCGTTACAGCCAACTACGGCATTGAGTTCTTTTTGCCGAGTATCCTGACTCAATGGTATGCTCTTGAACCCTCCGACGTTGCCTATTTGGTTATGATCCCATCACTGCTGGTTATCCCGGGGCAACTCCTCATCGGTTGGAGTTCTGACCATTTCCACGAACGCCGCTGGCATTCTGTTTTGCCAGTAGTAATTGGCTCAGCACTATTGGTGCTCTCGACATTGACGCAAGGCAATATCTATATGTCCATGTTTTGCTTCTCAATAGCAGCGGCGGGCATGAAGTCCTACATGCCTGCGTTTTGGGCTTTACCCAGTCTGTTTCTGACTTCGTCGGCGGCCGCAGGTAGCGTCGGCATGATCAACTCCATCGGAAACTTAGGCGGATTCCTCGGCCCTTCGGTAATGGGGTACGTCGACAAGTACTTCGGGTCCTACACCGTTGGGTTGTGTTTCTTGAGCTTGACAAGCATCCTATCTGCTGCGTTGATCGCGGTGATACCGTTAAGAAATGAACCCGACAATCAACTTCCCCAAACCTGATATCGTCAATAACTTTTACTTCGCGGTGTTTGCTGGGCGGGTCTCTTTGGTTGCCGAGTAGAGCATCGAAACCGCCGTGTAGATTACGACAACCACCACGAGCCAATTTCATCTTGGAAAGTAATATCGCATGCCTTGGAATCAGTTGTATCAAAAAAAGTCTCTAAGCGCTATGGTAGGCGACATGGAAAAGGGACACAGCCTGAAGCGTTCCCTCGGCCCTGTGTCGCTCACTGCACTTGGCGTTGGAGCTATCATCGGAACAGGAATTTTTGTGTTGGTGGGTAAAGCCGCAGCCAATCAAGCGGGGCCAGCGATCATCCTTTCATTTGTCGTCGCCGGACTTGCCTGCGTGTTTGCCGCTCTGTGTTATGCAGAGTTTGCATCAATGGCTCCAGTTGCTGGATCCGCGTACAACTACGCCTACGCGACGATGGGTGAGTTAATGGCCTGGATTATTGGCTGGGATCTCATCTTGGAATATGCCGTTGCTTCCTCAACAGTTGCACATGGTTGGTCCAAGTACCTTCAAAAATTGCTCCACCAATTGGGCGTGACTGTATTTGATTCCGGGGGCGCGTTGCATCGATTTTCCGATGCCCCTTTCGATTACAACGGCAAGTCTGAGGCGATCGATTACACTCTCGCAACAGGCGGGAGTCTGGCGGTTACTGCAGGGTCATTTTTCCCAACGGGCTTTTTTTTTGACATGCCAGCTATCCTTATTACGGCCCTCGTCACTTGCATTCTTGTGCGAGGCGTAACCGAAAGTGCGTTCACCAATGCCATCATGGTTGCGATCAAAGTAAGCGTGGTTTTGTTTGTAATCGTGGCTGGCATTGCCTACATCAACGTTGAGAACTGGACGAATAACTTTGCCCCCTACGGATATGGCGGGATTACGTTTTTTGGTATGCCGATATTAGGCGGGACCGACAAAGGAATGATGGCGGGAGCTGCCGGGGTTATCTTTGCATATTTGGGTTTTGACGCAGTCTCCACTCAAGCGGAAGAAGCTAAGAATCCGAAACGCGATTTGCCGATAGGAATTATAGGTTCGCTCGTGATTTGCACGGTCCTCTACATCGCAGTATCTGCCGTATTGACGGGAATGGTCAACTACAAAGATATCGATATCAATGCACCTGTCGCGAGCGCATTTGAAAGGGTTGGATTTACTTCGGCACAGTTTATCGTTACGGTCGGCGCGATCGCGGGAATCACATCCGTTTTGCTTGTCATGATGATGGGACAGCCTCGAATATTCTTGGCGATGGCACGTGATGGTCTTCTACCCTACGGTTTCTTTGGCTCGATCCATTCCAAATTTCAAACTCCGTATAAGTCCACGATCTTAACTGGCATTATCGTAGCAACCGCAGCCAGCCTTTTGCCCCTAAGCATATTGGCGGACTTAACAAATATTGGAACACTTTTTGCCTTTGCATTGGTATGCGCGTCCGTTTTAATCCTGAGGTACACGGACCCCGATCGCGTCCGCCCCTTCCGCTGCCCTTTTTCACCCGTCTTTCCATCGCTTGGAATCATCCTATGCGTTCTACTAATGCTCTCGCTGCCAAGCGAAAATTGGTTGCGATTGGTAATCTGGTTGCTTGTCGGTCTAACCATTTACTTCGCTTACGGCTTCTGGCATAGCAAACTTCAGCACAAATAAACGTTCTGGGGACGTCGCAGCGTCGCAGCCACTGTGGAGCATTGGTTCTGTCCCAAACATTCTTGAGGATTCCTGGTGTCGTCGGCTTGCAATTGGGTATACTGTTGATGGTTCTCCTCCCACGTCATTCCTGCCTAATCTTGAGTTCGCTATGTCGCAGCGATTCCTCGTAACCTTTCTTTTCTTGGCAACCTTTCTATTCTTGGCAGTCGCACATCCTATTAGCCCTTGCAGGATGGCAGCTCAAGAAAATCTCGGCGCCTACTCCGATTTAGTGCTTCGCGACCAACCCGTCGCCTATTGGGACCTTTCTGAACTCAAAACCGCCAAGTCCGCTGCGTCCAAAGCAGGCATTGCATTGCCCGCCAAGCTTTTCGGAAAAGTAGCGCTGGCACAACAAGGACCGCGCCCAAAAGCCTTCCCTCTTTTCACCCAAAGCAACACGGCATGTGAATTTCCTGGCGGCAAGGACTGTTTGCAAATTGACGATCCAGGCGAAGAGAGCCCTCTCGATTTCGACTCCGGGGACTCGATCACTTTGGAGGCATGGGTCTTTCCTACCGCAATTGGGCACGACCAGTATGTGTCGATCATTAGCAAGGGTCGCACGGGTAATGTTGGCTTCGAAAAAGAGAACCTCAACTACGCGCTCCGTCTTAAAGGCGAAGGCCAAGTTGCCTTGGTCAACTTTCTATTTCGGAGTCGTGACATGGTGGGCGAATCCAACCGCAAGGATAAACCACTTGTTGCACCGAAGTTCCATCGCTGGACGAGCAGCATTGGCTTTCCTATCGAGAGTGGTTGGCACCATGTGGCGGTTTCCTATGGTTTTGGAAAGCTAGGAAGCTTGAAAGCGTATATCGATGGCCAATCGGTCGATGGTTCGTGGGATATGGAGGGTGATACCATTGCCCCACCGTTTGTCGACAATGACCAACTCTGGATCGGTTCTGGGCAACCCAATCATACCGCCGCCTTTACAGGGTGGCTCGATGAAATTGCGATCCACCGAAAAGCACTCACGCCGCAGCAAATCGCAAGTCGTTATCGCTGCAATGCTACGCCCATCAACACTTGGATCGCGGCCCAGGATCTTCCGGACGATCGCGTCGTAGTGAAACTCTACGATGGGTTGATGGATCGCACATGGGGATTTGCACTCGACAAGCCTTCGATGGAATTCGATTTACCCTGCATGGCGATAAGCCAACTTCCAAAGAAGTACAACGAACGTGGCGTCATCGAAGACCGACCGCTGCCAATTTTGACGCAGTCCTATTTGAAACGTTCGCTGCCCGCAGGAAAGTATTCGATCCTGTTGCGTTCAAAGAATGCCACACGCTTTTGGATCGATGGGAAACAAATTGCATCTCAGCCCTTTTTGACTACCAACGGTGATGGACATGAAGCGGTACCCGCCCTGTCAGAACCTCCTCGCCCCAATTTGGTAGCGATTGCACAAGGCCATCGCGAGGATGTCATCGAAGTCGAACTCAACGAAGGCACTCATGTATTTCGATTGGACGCCATTGCGGGAGGGCGGTCCGTTCGCCCCGAGATCGGCGATCTGTGCGTCGCCATTGCGGCTGAAGACGGCGATTATTATGTGTTAACTCCCGACGCTATCGCACCTTGGATTCCGACCGAGTCTCGGTGGAGTGAATTCCTGACAAAAGAAACCAGCCGCATGCTAGCTTTGAACCAACGATTGCGGTTTGAGGCGAGCAAACAGGAACGGCGATATTGGGACGAACGACACGAGATTGCAAGAGCAAAGGTCTTGGTCGGCGGTGCCGGGAACGCGGAAACGATCGATCAAATATGTCGTAATTCATCGGGTCGCCGCGCTGATGCAATGGCCGACATTGACGATTATTCTTTCTTGCGTCGGATCACGCTCGATACGATTGGCGTGGTTCCGACACATGATGAAGTCGTTGCATTCATCGCGGACAACTCAGTCGACAAACGCGTCATGAAAATCGACCAACTCTTGGCAGATGATCGATGGGCGGACCATTGGGTAGGCTATTGGCAAGATGTATTGGCCGAGAACCCGGGAATCGTTAAACCGGAACAGAACAACACGGGCCCTTTCCGTTTTTGGATTTACGAATCGTTTTTGGACAACAAGCCGTTTGATCGATTTGCAACGGAACTCAGTCTGATGGAAGGAAGCAAGTTCTTTGGTGGTCCGGGCGGTTTCGCCATGGCTTCGCAAAACGATGCACCCATGGCCGCAAAGGCCCAGATCCTGACCAAAGCGTTCCTCGGAATGGAGATGGCATGTGCTCGTTGTCACGATTCACCCAACAGTCCTTTCAAACAAGAAGAACTGTTTTCATTGGCCGCAATGTTGCAGCGCGAAACACTCGCGTTACCTGGTTCCAGTACAGTTCCACCGAACCCAGATGGACGCAAGCCGTTGATCACGATTTCGCTTAAGGCCGGTGATAAGCTCGCTCCAGACTGGCATCTCGCTTCATTCCCGAAAATCGATTTGCCGTCCGCTGTTCTTCGCAACGCAGAGGATTCTCGAGAGCGATTTGCTGCGATCATCACCTCGCCGTCGAATAGTCGGTTTCCTAGGGTCATCATGAATCGCCTATGGCATCGGTACGTGGGTTGGGCGTTGGTTGATCCAATCGACAATTGGGACGCCGCCGAAACTTTAGATCCGAGACTGCTTGATTTACTCGAACGCGAATTTATTGTCGGTGGATACGATTTGAAGCACGCAGCTCGATTGATTTTTAATTCGCAAGTTTATCAGGCGATTCCTCTCTCTCAACGAGAAATGGAAGCACTCAAGAAAGCGAAGCAATTGGCCTACGGTCCAGCCAGAAGGCGATTAACGGCTGAACAAACGATCGACTCGCTCTTTTTAGTCGCGGGAAAGCCGATGGACGTTGAACCGATGTCGCTTGACCCCGAGGGCCGCCGCCCTCCTGAACAGTTTCTGCATTTGGGATTTCCAACCCGGGCATGGCAATTGGCTTCGACATCGACCGATCGCGATCGACCGGCGCTGATGTTACCGGCGGTGCAACAAGTATGTGACTTGATGATGTCATTGGGATGGCGAGACTCACGTCCAACTCCTCTGACACAACGCGATGAATCGGCCAGTCCACTCCAGTCGCTAATCCTCGGAAACGGACTCTCGGCCACCAAGTTTGCAAGATTGTCGGACAACAGTCGGTTCACTGAAATGGCTTGGGGTGCATCATCCGTCTCGGATTTGGTGGATCGGATTTTTCAGACGATTCTTAGTCGATTACCGAATCCCGAAGAGCGAGCTGATTTTCATTCATTGCTGGCGCCAGGCTTTAAGTCTAGAAAGTTCGATCGCATGGCTCCGTCCATCGCTTTGGAATCTCACAAACGGAATGCCGTTTCGTGGGCCAATCATCTGGTCCCTGAAGCGACTCGAATCAAGCTGATGCTTGAACAGGAAGTCTTGAGAGGGGATACTCCAACGAAGTGGTTGGAGATGGATTGGCGCGAGCGGATGGAAGACGCTGTTTGGGCGTTGATCAATAGTCCTGAATTCATGTTTGTACCATAGGACCGGCTGGCAGCCTGTCACATCGAGTGAATTGAAATGATACGACGAGAATACTTAAAGTGGATGGCCGGTGCGGCAGCTCTCGGGTGCGTGACCTCGAAAGAATCGGCGGCAAACGCGGGTTTCTCTGCGATAAAGCCGCGTGCAGCTGCGGCTGATAGTTGTATCTTTCTTTGGCTCGGCGGAGGCGCATGTCATGTGGATACATTTGATCCGAAGCGAGTTAGCACCGGTCGCAAGGACCCTGGTTCTTACTATGCAGCTGTGGACACTGCGATTCCTGGAGTTCAACTTTGCGAGCATCTGTCGAGAACGGCCAAGCTACTGGATCGTTGTGCAGTAGTGCGAACATTGAATCACAACGTCGTCGATGAGCATGCAGCGGCCACCAACCGAGTTCATACGGGTCGGCCTCCTGCAGACTCGACTGTTTATCCGTCGATCGGCTCTATCGTCTCGCATCAATTGGGGGCAAACGGTGATGGCGTGCCGGCGTATGTCGTTGCGGGTTATCCGAGCGCATCGCGCGGTCCAGGTTTTTTGGGAGCTAAGCATAGCTACGTGTATCTGACCGATACAGAACTTGGCCCCGCAGGCCTTCGACGTCCGACCGGGCTGTCCAACGATCGGTATGAGCGTCGCAACCAATTGACTGGAAAACTTAGAAAGGAATATGCAGAAAGGAATGCCGACGATGAACGCATTCAAGACTACATTGCCGCCTCGGATGCTGGTGCCAAGCTGACCGGTCCGAAGTTCATGAGCGTGTTCAATCTGAAGTCCGAGCCCGAGGCTTTGCGTCAGGAATACGGCAGCGAATTTGGGCAACGATGCTTGCTTGCTAGGCGGCTAGTCGAGTCTGGAGTCCGATTCGTGGAGGTCTCGTTCAATTTGAATTTCATCAATGGAACAGGCTGGGACACCCACAACGAAGGCCAATTTCAGCAGCATGTGTTGATCGATCAACTGGATCAAGCGATTGCAGCCTTGTTGAGGGATCTTGAGTCGAGAAAGCGGCTCGATCGAACATTGGTGGTGGTTGCCACGGAATTTGGCCGACCACCTGAATTTGATGGTGGTGGCGGGCGCGGTCATCAGGGGGCTGCTTTCAGCGGTCTACTGGCCGGCGGCGGCTTGAAACTGGGGCAAGCGATTGGCGTAACAGACGATCTTGGTCGCAAAATCGTATCGCGACCGGTATCGATTCCCGATTTCCATGCGACGATCCATCATGCATTAGGTATTGATCCCACTGAGGAACTCTATGACGGTGATCGTCCTGTACCGATTACGGATCGCGGGCAACCAATCGCGGAACTGTTCACGTAGGTCCGGCTGTCCTCAGCCGGACAATACACGTATACGGCCGCTTCCAACGACGGCTCAAAAAATTTCTGCGCCTGTCTCAGGAACCACGACCCAGGGGGCCGTGCTCCAGGCGTAATTCGCATCCATGATCGAATTTCAATTGAATTTTGGCCACCTAGGATGTACAACGAATCGTCAAATCCCGCCTCCGCCTTGTTCTTTTGGCTAAAAGATCTAAATGAACCGCGTCTCCTTATCGCTATTCTTTTTCAGCTTTGGCTCCGTCCTGGTTTTCGCTTCGTACATGCACGCAGACGAATCGGGTGAAGCCGATTTCTTCGAAAAGAAGATCCGTCCGGTCTTGGTCGAACACTGCTACGAATGCCATTCTGCCTCTTCGAAGTCGATCAAGGGTGGGCTCCGTGTAGATACTAGAGAGACGATTCGCGTCGGCGGTGAAAGCGGACCTGGGGTCGTTCCCGGCGAGCTTGACGGGAGCTCCATTGTTGCCGCGTTGAAGTACGAGTCAGTCGAGATGCCCCCAAAAGGTAAACTCAGCGAAAACGTTATTGCGGATTTTCAAAAATGGATCGTAGATGGCGCGGCGGATCCGCGAGAGGCGGATTCCTTGCCTGCAAGTGTTTTGCCAGAAATGGATTGGAACGCAGCCACCGCCTTTTGGTCTTTCCAGAAACCAAGACGGCATGAAACGCCCATCACCCACACACCGCATTGGATCCAACGTCCAATCGATGCATTCATCTTGGCCAAGCTTGAATCCGAACGACTATCGCCAAACGAAACGGCAGTCCGTCGCACTTTGCTCCGTCGAGCGTCCATCGATATTGTCGGATTGCCTCCTTCGGAAGCGGAGGTTCGATCGTTTATCCAAGACAATTCACCCACAGCGTTCGAGGATCGTGTCGAAGCGCTACTGGCATCCGTTCGATTCGGTGAACGGTGGGCGCGTGTTTGGTTGGATGTCGCTCGCTATGCCGAGGATCAGGCCCATATCGTTGGCGATGACAAGTCTCTGTTTTTCCCAAACGCTTACCTTTACCGAGATTGGGTCGTCCAAGCGTTCAACAGCGACATGCCCTATGATGAATTCGTTCGATTGCAATTGGCCGCTGACTTGGTGCTGCCTAACGATCGGCAAGATTGGGTTGCTTTAGGGTTTATTGGTCTTGGGCCAAAGTACTATCGCCGCAATGCACCCGACGTGATGGCTGAGGAGTGGGAGGATCGAGTCGATACAGTCACTCGAGGCTTGCTCGGCATAACGGTTGCGTGTGCGAGATGTCACGATCACAAGTACGATCCGATTCCAACAGAAGACTACTATGCCTTGGCAGGGGTCTTTGCCGGTACCGAGATGCTAAACTTGCCACTCAACGATACGGTTGAGGCAAAGGATGGACATGCCAAGGATCCCGCGCAATCGATGCATGTCATACGCGATCTGAAACCTCGCGATATCAAGGTGATGATCCGGGGCAATGTCGAGAACGAAGGCCAATTGGTCGAACGCGGTTTTCCTCGGGCTCTCACGGGCGGCGAAAAAATCGCCTTCAAGAATGGAAGCGGGCGGCTCGAGCTAGCGGATTCCATTGTCTCTCAAGCCAATCCGTTGACGGCACGTGTCATCGTGAATCGCATTTGGGGCCAGTACTTTGGAAAGCCATTGGTAGGGACGCCGAGCAACTTCGGGAAACTGGGTGAACCACCGAGCCATCCCGAATTGTTGGATGATCTTGCGGTTCGCTTCATGCAAAATGGTTGGTCACTCAAGTGGTTGCATCGCGAAATAGTACTCTCGGCAACGTATCAGCAATCGAGCATGATCAACTCGGAAAAACAGGGGATGGATGCCGCCAACCGGTGGTACTGGCGCGCGAACCGGCGACGGCTAAGCGTCGAAGCGTGGCGAGATAGTCTGTTGATCGCGGCCGGCGAAATGGACTATTCGTTTGCCAAAGGCTCTATTCAAGCGAGCGAGCCTAGCGAAGTCCGCCGAACACTCTATAGTTCGATCAGCCGATTTCAATTGGATCCTCTGTTAGCGCAGTTTGACTTCCCGGATCCGAACACGCATAGCGAACGAAGGTCACTAACAACGACCCCAATCCAAAAACTTTTCGCGTTGAACAGTCCATGGATGCTCAAACAAAGTGAACAGCTTGCAAAGAAAATGGTTGCGTTGGATGTTTCGAGAGTAGAGGATCGTATCCAAAGGGTTTATACATCCGTCTATTCCCGACAACCAGACCACGACGAACTGCAAATGGGAATGGCTTTTTTAAAGGATGGCGGCGATCAATTGCGTCAATGGACTAAATACGTGCAAGTATTGCTCGCTTCGAATGAACTTTTGATTGTTGATTGAGGGTTGAACATGTGGGATCCAAGTAAGGTTTTGCGCCGACAAATGCTCCATCGCTGTGGAGCTGGTTTTGGTGCTCTCGGGTGGTTGAGCGCGATGGCCAATGCAGGGCTGGGAGACGTTGCCTCGGGGGAAACACCACCCCTGGGATTTCCTCATTTCAGACCGCGCGCGAAGCGAGTTGTTTTCCTGTTCATGAACGGTGCACCGTCTCATGTGGACACCTTCGATCCCAAACCGTTGCTTGCAAAACACGCAGGGGAGCAACCGTCCGGAAAACTGTACAAGGAATCGAAAGGTTCAGGCTATATGCCTTCCCCGTTTCGTTTTCAACAATATGGCGAGTCAGGCGTGGTGCTGAGCGAACTGCTACCTCGCATGTCACGACATGCCGACGACCTGTGTGTTGTCCGTTCCATGCACACCGATGTTCCAAACCATGAACCCGGTTTGTTGATGATGAACTGCGGTCACCTGCAACCCGTGCG
>JANLRK010000240.1:0-12380 GCA_031361585.1 Pirellula sp.
AGTCAACAGAGTTCAATGGCAATGCTGAGTTCAATGGCAATGCTGAGTTCAATGGCAATGCTGAGTTCAATGGCAATGCTGAGCCACCATCGACAAGCAGTCGAGCTGAATCTTCTGAGGATACGTTATCGGACGATAAAGCGGGCCAGTCTGACGCCGAGCGCATGGGTGAAATACAAGAGTCTCTCGAGCACGATCAAAAGCGGCTGCTGAACCTCGAGCAAGAAATTGAGGATCCTAATAGCGAGTACGCGATAGCCGAAAATGAATTCCGCGGGCTGAAGGATGAACTAGAACTCGTCACAGAAAAGCTAGAGGCGGCGCGCAAATCCGCCGACGCACTTGAGACAAAGCATTTAGAGCAGGAGGCCGCTTCGCTTCAAAGACAACGCAAATTGGCCGAAGACCGCTTTGATCTGGCAATCGAAGATCGAAAAACGTTGCGAGAACAAAAAATCACGCTGAAAAGAAAAATCGAGCATGACAAAGCTGCGCTTGCAGCTATCACCGGCGACGTAGACGAACAACAGGCTTCCGGTGAACAGCATAACGCGGTGGATCAATCTGAAAACCGTGAGCACAGCAATACGAACCATCGAAGACAACCGCACGATCGAGATGAACTCGTCGAGGAGAAGACACAAGGCAATCGAACGAATCACGATACTGCGGATCCGTCCGAAGAACCAACCAAGTACGTGAATTCCGATCCAAAAAACGTCGAACTAACAAAAGCCGTCGAAGAAGCGGAAGAGAAAGACAAAGAAGCGGATGAAGCCCAGAAAGAAACGCGTTCGATCGCTGCCCGATTGGCCGACATCCAAAAACTGGTTGCACAAGAACAGAAAGAACTCGATCTCGCCCGCAAGAAAGTGGACTTAGCAAGTGCTGCCCAGATAACGCTTTCCGAGGAACTGACGCGGCGAGCGGCTGAACAAGCAGATGCGTCCGATTTAGCCGAATTGAGAACATCGATCGGCAACGCCAGCAATCGTCTCATTCGAGCCCGATCCGAAGTTGCCGAGATCAGTGAACGGCTCAATGACCATCGCGCCGAGCAAAGCAGCTTGCAATCGGAACAACTTGTTTCGCTACATGAAGCCGACAAAAAGCGTCAGGAGGCGAACGCAGCCGAGGATCGAATTACTGCGATTCGCAACCCATTCACGTTTAGAAATATTTTGCAGTGGTTAGTCGTACATGGGCCGCCCATCCTTGCCATCGTCGTAGGCATGTTCGTACTCAATCGACTGGCTTCCTTCTTCGCATTGCGATCGGTTCAGCTCGTTACGACGGGTTCAGGACGTGGTTCGAAAATGGAGAAGGAGAATCGTGCGAAGACTCTGGTCGGAGTCTTTCAGAATGCGTCGACCGTTGGCATCTTCATCACTGGCGCAATGATGGTGTTGGATGAGGCGGGAGCAAATATTACCGTCCTGATGGGCGGGGTCGCCGTGATAGGCTTGGCGGTCGCATTTGGCGCGCAGAACTTGATCAAGGATTATTTTTATGGTTTCGTCATGTTGCTGGAGAATCAGTACATGCTCAATGATACTGTGCGAGTCGGTGGAGTTAGCGGCCAGGTTGAACGCATTACGTTGCGCATGACAGTTTTGCGAGATTCGAATGGCGTGGTGCACTTCATTCCCAATGGTACCATCAACAGCGTCAGCAATGAGACTCATGGATGGTCTAGAGCGGTTTGCGAAATAGCGGTGGGATATCACGAAAGTCTGGATCGCATCACCGAAATACTCAATGCAGTTTCGCATGAGCTTCAGAAGGACGCAGTTTTTGGAAGTCTATTGTTAGAGCCTCCATCCAACCCGTCGATTGAGAATCTTGGCGAGTCCGCCGTGTACCTCAAGATGTCCGTAAAAACCCTTCCAAACAAACATGGGGCTGTGAAGCAGGAATGGTTGAAGCGGATAAAGAACCGATTCGGCGAATTAGGCGTCCAGCATCCATTCCCGCAGCGCACGGTACATGTAAAAACAGAAGACGCCATCCCAGCAATCCAAAACGGCAATTTGCATCGCCCGGCAAACTATCGGCAGGCGGGTTGAAAAAACCCGCTTCGAAGCCAAGAGTCCAGTCGCTAGCCGAAAAAGCCGTTTCGCGTTTTGGGTCAAAGTCGGATACACTATTGCTTACCAGTTGGGTCCAAACAGGGAGTACGTGTCATGGCTCGGAAACTCGACAAAGCGCCGATCGCGATTTACGCGTTCATCATTTTGGCTTTTAGCTCAGGTGGCCAATGTCTTGCGCAATCGTCCGACATCGCGCGAGTGGACACTGATTCGCAACGATGGTTACCGTTCCCAAATCCCTCCCCAATGCAACCCAGTGGCCAAGCGAGCTACTTGTCACAACTCCGGAACCGCATATTAAGCAGCGAACGAACCGAAAAAGTGGACCCGCCACGTCTTTCGAGTGCCCAAGTGAAATCACTTATGGAGGCGATGCGGCAGTTTGGTGACAACTTACCGGAGGGGCTGACCGCGGAAAGCCTAGATGCAATTCCACCGGAACTGATTTCCAAAGCCCTGTCTGACCCGGAACTGATGCGTCAAGCTAACGAATTGTCGGAAAAGTATGCCAATAAGGGTCGCTCGAATTCATCGGGAGATCAAGGGAAGCCAGACGGCACTGCGCCGCATGAGCTATCGCCAGCTAGACCTAACGCGGAGCGAACGCGAAACCCAACGGATCCAGCGACGCCCCCAACGAAACAAAACGATGCACCTAAGCTGCAGAACAAAGCCAAGGACGATAACTTCAAGGAGCTAATGGACAAGCTGCAGGACATGAAACAAAGGGTTGAAGAGTCGCAAAATCTAGCCAGTGAGCCGAAGTCCCAGGAACAGCCAGAAAGTGCAGGCAGAACTCCAGCCAATTCCAACAAAGAATTCCCAAGGACGGGTTTGCCCACCGCACCTGAACAACAAGCTCCCCCTGCGAGGTCAGCTGCGAGGCAATCGGCATTGAAACAATCTGGGGCAAAGCAACTTGGTCCTACACCGTCGGGTATTGCTCCAAATGGTACACCGCCCAATGGTGTTGCAACATCTCGACCAAAACCCTCGTCATCTGGCGCTGAGGCAATTGCTGAGAACCGCTCCAACCAACGATCGCAACGGACGGATGGTAACAGCAACAAACAATCGCAGAGCCTTCCCCAGGTCGAACCCGGACCATTCGAATCGGCTCCGGACCAGCCGCAGATGCCTTCCAACACTGGCGACGTTTCTGCGAGCACTAGTGAGCCAAACTCGAAATCTTCCATGGACATTAAAAAAGAACTCGCACGAAGAGGTTTCGGACCAACGCTCCAGAAACTCGTGGAGGACGCTCAGCGCAAGAGCCAATCTACTCGCGGGAACACAACCCCTCAAAACCAAATCACAAAACCAACCATTGCCCCTGAGTCATCCAGTCGAACGGCTCGAGCAACCGACTCGCCACGGCCCCAGGAGCCAGCACCTCGACTTCCCACCCCCGACTCGGCTTTTGCAAAAGGCTTACAGCAAACGGGCAAGTATCTAAATAACTTATGGATGCAAATCGCGAAAAACGAGCAGATTCATCCGCGTGCTTCTGCATCACCATCTACCGCTCCGCAAACATCGGCTCCTCAAGAAGCCTTCTCGCTCCCTAATCCGTTCAATGCAAGGGCCTTGGAATACCTGGTTGGAATGGTGGCTCTTGGAGCGATTGCATTTTTTGTTCTTCGATTCCGATCTCGTTCGGAGCGAGAAAGAAGAGAGTTACTCGAGGCTGAATTGGCGCCGAGAATCGACGAGATTCGTACGCGCGAGGACGTGGTGCGTGCGTTTCATGCGCTTGCAAAACAACGGCTGCGGGCAACTCAAGCATGGTGGACTTGTGGTTATGTAACCAATCGATTTGAACAATTATTGCCGCAGCACACCTCTCAAATTAAAACACTCGCTGGACTGTATGAACAGGCTCGCTACTTCCCAACGGAGCACCGCTTGACGATTGACCAAATCGAAAACGCGAAACACGCACTGAAACATTGCGAGGGTTGATCGCAATGTGTGTCGCAAAGTGGGATAGGCTTCCAGCCTGTCATCTGGCCGGATCAATAGGCTGGAAGCCCAACGTACCAACAGTCTGGTTTTTCTTGATACTTTTGTTTTCCTCTAACTCCATGGTTCTAGGGCAGCCAAGCAGCCACGCCAACGAACGGAGGTGGCTTGTCGGTAGCGAGCTCTTCCAAATGCTCCTGGAAGAGCGGGGCATTGCAAACCTATCCTCCGAATCATCGCTCGAAAGTGCACTTGGTGCACCTAGAAACTCTGTTATTGTAATGACAGGCGATCTAACTGAGTTTCGAAAAGACATGTTTTCTCGTCTCCTTAAATTTGTGGAGAAAGGCGGAAACGTCCTGATTGCATCGGATCAGCCACGCTACCTAACGGGTTTTGGGGAAATCAATGCGGGTAAAGGTAACAATCCGGTTCGTGCCAATCGAAGCGAGGACCAGTATCTGAATTTCGACGACTGCATTCGGATCCGAAGTATCGACACCTCCCATCCATCGACGCTGGATGTCCGCGAGATGATATGCAATCGCACAGCTTGGCTGTCTGTGCCGTCCATACCCGCTGCACCCAGCCCGTTTCGTTGGCAAGTCATTGCTGCGTTGCCCACCGACTGTCAGCCTCCAGCGAGTAGTGAACAGCCCGTAATCATCGCAAGTGATTCCGATTCCGAGGTTGCGGGTGTGATGATCATCATGGCGGATTCGAGCATTCTGACCAATGGAATGCTATGGCATGGCGACAATAAGATTTTTGCGATACGAGTCTCCGAATTGCTTGCTCGCGGTAGTAAAACGCGAATGTGCTTTGTCGCCGATGGGCGTGTCTTATCCAGTTACAAAACTAGAATCCCTCCTACAACGCCAAACATGGGTGCGAACCGAGCAAACGAACAGCCTCTTCCCACGCTTCAAGATTTGCCCAATACGGATCTTGAAACAAGATTGCAAATAGCTAACCATGTTTTAAAGAGTGTCGCTGATTCCAATATTCTGAACGAGGCCATGGCGAATCAGCCGCGACCCTTGAATGTCAGAGGATATAGTCTAGCAGTCTTGGCATTGGCTGCTGCCGCGTGCGTATTGCTAATCTTGGCGTATTTGATCCGTCATGTTCCCGCCCTTTCAAGACTCCAATCTGTCCTTCCCCACCTTTCGGCATTTCAAATGGATGCCAGTTCAAAGCAACGCAATTCGCAGTTCGGACCAGCGGCGTTCATTTTGGCTCGCGAGTTTTGCAAGGAATGCTCCGGGAATGTCGGGGAAACAGGGAATGTCGGGGAAACAGGGTGGAGAAATAAAGCCACGCGTTTCCATCATTCTGGCGCCATTCCAAACGACAAGGCATTCCGTGAAAAACTGGAGTATGTACGTTCGTTCGAAATCAGCAACCTTGTGCCAAGGGTCTCGGAAAAAGAGTTCATTAAGCTTGGCAAAACCATTCATGAACTTCGAGAGGCTATGCTGTCCCCTAAAATCGAAGGCGCCCCTAAAATCACTTTGGCAAAGTAGAATGTGCAATCGTTCAACCTCTAGCCATAGCGACGGCTTGCCATGGCAACCGCAGCTCGACATGGATTGAACAGCGTTTGTCTCAAGTCCCTTCAAGAACCAGAAAACTGATACGTGCCCACAGCCTATTCCATTGCATTGCGTGTTAGCGAACTACGAAGTCGAACTCAAGAGTTAATGCAGCAAATCGTTGTTGGTCTCGAGGACGTGACCGACCAACTCCTGGTGGCCTTATTTGCCGGCGGGCATGTGCTTCTCGAGGGAGTTCCAGGGACCGCAAAGACAACCATTTGCCGGACTTTTGCCACGATTCTGGGTATCAAGTTTGAGCGCATTCAGTTCACACCGGATCTGCTACCATCGGACGTGACCGGCATTCAAGTCCTCGATCGCAACACGAGCAACTTTGTTTTGCGAAAGGGACCGGTCTTCTGCCAGTTGTTGCTGGCTGACGAGCTGAACCGAGCTCCTGCGAGAACTCAATCTTCGTTGCTAGAAGCAATGCAAGAACGGCAAGTTACCATCGACGGCACTACCTTGGGTCTGCCGGAACCATTTATGGTCCTTGCAACGCAAAACCCAATCGAGCAAGAGGGAGTCTATCGTCTCCCTGAAGCTCAATTAGACCGGTTCCTGTTTCGAATCAAGGTAGGGTACCCACCGCGGGACGCTGAGGTTGCGATGCTCGACTTGCATAGCCGGCCTGCTCCAAAACAGACCGCAATTAGTTCCTCTGAGGAGATCATCAGTATTCAAAGGCAATTGGATTCCGTTTACTGTTCTGACGAACTAAAACAATACATTATTGATTTAGCTCGTGAAAGCCGGCAACATTCCGATCTCATGCTTGGGGCAAGTCCACGCGCGGCGATCAACTTGATGAAAGCCGCTCGTGCCTATGCTTTGCTGAAAGGACGTGAGTTTGTAACGCATGACGACATTCAATCGATCAGCCAAAGCGTTCTGGGACATCGTCTCATCATGCGTCCCGAAGCGGAGATGGACGGTCGAACGGTCGAAGGGGTCATTCAGCAGGTTATCCAACGAGTTCCTGTGATCGCGGAAAAAAAAGCATGACGCTCCGAGCACAAATGTTCGCGGTTGCAGGAATGATTGGACTCTGCCTCGGACTGATTCGAGGGCAAACGGTTCTCAGCCTGCTCTCTCTCTCTTCCTTGTTATGGATTCTCTCTGAGTGGATCCTGTTCTATTGGCATGTTCGTCTTCAACTTCCATTGTTAAAACCGACGCGACTGATAAATGGAAATTTGGAAGCAAACCGATCGCTTTGGGCTGACCGAACCATAGAGGTGCGAGTGCAAATGGCCAACACCAAACGGTTGTTGGGGGTGACAGTCGATTTGCATGATATCGTGCCCGAGAACCTTCAATTGGTTACTGCGGACTTGACAACGGCGGGACGGGCCATCCCCACTGGTCCATCAAAATCTTGGATAATTCGCAATTTTCGGAGCTTCTTCGACGACGGAGATAAAGACACTTTCAATCAAAAAAGATTAGGGCTCGGCAGTTCTCAAGCGGAATGGGGTTATTCAGCACGCGTGCGGGCGGCCGGCCAGGTCGTGTTTCCCGGTTTCCGGTCGACGCTTCAAAGCACGCATGGTCTCTTTCGCATGGAAACATTCATTAAGTGCGAGCAGTCGTTTCGAGCTCTCCCGTCCTTCGTGGATGCTGGTGAGTACCGGTCGCTAACCAAAAAGTCCAGTGTTATTCCCAGGCATGGTGTTCATCGACTGCTGCGGTCTGGGATGGGCTCCGAGTTGCTCGAATTGAGAGAGTACATGCCGGGTGATCCCTTCAAGTCGATCGCATGGAAGGTTTCGGCAAAACGCGATCAGTGGATGACGCGTCAATACGAGTCAGAGGTTCCAGCCAGAGTACAACTCATAGTCGATGGCTCGAGTACGACCCGCGTAGGTGGTTTCGGATTCCGCTTGTTGGATCAAATGACCTTTGTTGCCGCCAGCGTGGCTAGGATGGCTACCAAGGCTGGTGATCCGGTCGGTGGGGTTCTGTTTGACGAACACACATTGCAACGCTTGCCTCCGATGGCGGGTGAAAAGGGATTTCAAATTTTCTTGAGGGCGTTGGGTGATTTTTCCGTCAACCCAAGCCCTCCCCCGAGCCAATTGAGTCAGCGAATGCTGGACGCTGCCTGGGGGCTACTGAGCCAGCGATTCCCTGAACTGTTGGATTTCAAGGTAAACCAATTCCCTTTCTTCTTGTTCCCGATATTGCCGTACAGTCGTGCCCAGCGAAGGCAACGATTCCTCATTGCAGGGGCACTGTCAGAAATCTACCGTTTGTCCGTTCGCGATCAGGTAGCCATGATTCATGATGACTTAACACTTGCTCGTCGTATTCAAGAACTGCTCAATCATTCGGGAATCCCTTGGATCGCCCCCGTTATCGCGCCAACCGAAACTCGGGATCGAGAACCAATCCGTCGCATGAAGCAATTGGCCGACTGCATTTTAGCGTCTGTTGGCCATGCGCGTGACAACGAAGTGTACGTTGTCATGTCCGATCTATTGAACTGCGTAAGCATTTTGGAATTCCTACTACCAGCGGTAAAATTAGCCGTTGCAAAGCACCATCGCGTCTCGTTCGTTTGTCCGACAACGACTTTTCGACGTCCATCAAGGAACGTCGTTTCCAATTCTTCAGGCAATTGGTCAGCCGACGATCTCTTACTAGTAGCCGAGCAGGCAAGACTTCAAATTCAGACAGAACAACTGCAACGCGAACTTCATCGATGTGGGGCTTCTCTGTCCCTTTCCGGCGAGCAGAATGCCATTCGATTGATCATGGCGGAACTCGATGCTGCAAGGACCGGGCGTAGCAAGTACAAGGGAGCGTTGCGATGAGCACTACGGACAATGCCCAGGCCGTTCAACAAAAAACACTACGGCACTTCGGCGGGCTGTTGCAACTTTTGGCGATCGGTCTTAGCTTTGAATTGCTCCTAGGTATTTCCGATGGCATTGGCATGATGCTAAGGTTTTTCCTCTTGGCCGTCGTTATTTCGTGCGTTGCTTTTCGTCTGGGCTGGCTTTCTCTTGCTGCGCTTCAGATCAGCCTATTGATTCAAGAGCCGCGACGTCAGCAGTTCGACCAAGCACCGTCGGGGCTTTACTTTGCATTGGTTGCGATGTTTGCTGTCGTGGCTGCCATGAAGTTGCCTCATACGCATCGCTTCGTTACCGATTACTTATTGAAGCTGTTCAACATGGGTCCATACCGAGACAAGTCGACGTACGGAACTCAGCGTCTAGCAATTTCGGCTCTCCACATGACCGTGGTGACCATTTTATCCTTGTTTTTGTTGACGAAACTGCCCATTCGCCGGCAGTCCGAAATTTGGCTACGATGGTCATTGGAGAATGGTCAAGCGGTCTGGCCTGGGGCTCTACTGCTTTCGCTCATGATTGCCGCGTTGGTCGTTGTGCGCGAAATTGCGTGGCGTCAACTAGATCGTTCGCAAGCGAGCCTCTATTTGCGTTCCGTTCAAATGATTGCAAACTATCGCGACTTGTATCGATTTGAACGGCAACGACGGGTGCAGCTTCGCAATGTGCAATCGTCGTCGCAACAGTCGACTACTGTCGTTGCGAGTCGAACGAAAATTCGAAGAAGAAAAGGACACTTCTCGGCGAACGCCACCTCGGCGAAGCGGTTGTAGCGGAATGCGTCAAGCATTTCGTTGGTTGCCGAAGTAGGCAACACTTCCCTCGAAACCTTTGACAGGTTCCGCTACGAAAAGAACGGATTAACGTGAATTTCGTGGCGTTCAGCGAGAAGTCTCGAAAAAAGTGACCGAAAAAACCGATTCGAAAGGTTTGTAATGATTTTTTTTTGGGTGCGAGAAATTGCGGGCTGGCTTCTGATTCTTGTATCGCTCTACATGCTCAGAATTGGACTGGTGTTTTTGAATGACATCAACAATCCTCGCATCATCGAATCGGGAGTCGTCATGTTGGCTGGCCTCGGTGTAATGCGGTGCGGAGTCCTTCTAGTACGTGTTTCCACAGCTGCGCGACTTTGCCGCAATGAAATAGTTTAAGGGCAAATACGTAGGTCCGCATCTCCGAAGCGGACATCTCAGCTTCTCCGAGATACGCTGCTACAAATCGCCAACGGGACATTAAAAAAATGTCGTATTGATAAAGTATTTTAACGTATTCAACCGTGGCGGTTGCATAGGGCTGGTCCAGTGAGTCGTGTTTTACGGTTGCGAAATGTACGCCGGTGAATTGACCTCTCGGCGTTTCGAGCGGTTTGCATGGCTGCAAATGGATATGGAGAACCCCTGCTGTTAGATCCTGAATTGGAGAGAAGGTTCGAGGACTTGACGGCCTTAGGCCTGATTGATTTAGAACCTAACAACGCACAACTCTTGGCCTCTGGCATGCCCAAACGGCAGATCGCTTGGACGCTCGGAATCAACCGAAAATCGATCAATCGTGAACTGGCATCAATCGCAATACCCTGTGGGTTGTTCAAACTGGATTGAATGGCAGGTCCATGATCGCCGCTCAATTCCGATAACCCGCTGCCTGCGATGGTCGTAATTGTAAGAGTATGCAGATCGACTTTGCGAATACGATGATGTCGGCAATCAGAACAGCGTTATTGGTCACATCCAGTTTCAAATCGTTTGGAGCATTGAACGTCGCCTTTGCTACATGTTGGCCATCGCCAGAGTAGTTCGCGTGGCCGGTACCACCCCAAAACGTCAATTGACCTGACGGCTCGAGTAGCAAAATGCGATGAGATTCGACATCAGAGACTAACAAACTACCGTCCAAGAGTCGCACGATGCCATTCGGTGCCAACAACGACGGCGTGAGCTCACCATCTCCGCTTGCACAACGACAGACTGCAATAGCGACGATCAAAGCAGTTTGTACGTATTGCGACCGCTGTATCACTTGCATTTTCTCTCCATACAACAATTAGGGCGATCATCTGGCGACTCCTTCATTTGGGCAATCTATTTCATTTGTCGCGTTTAGTGGGGCTCGCCGTGGTTTTACCCAAACGCATCGAATGAGGGAACAGATGGTGCTCGGTTTCATGACGTTCACGGTCGGCAAGGGCGCGGATCAAGATTTGAACAGCCGTCCGCCCCATTAGATTCCAGTCTACTTGATGGCATGTGAGATTGGGAACTTCTTCGCCCCCTGCACCCATGACGCTTACTTGGTTCGGAACTTTAATTTTCCTTCGTTTGAATTCCTGGATCGCTAAATTTGCTAACGTGTTATTAAAGCAATAGAGGGCCGTAGGCCTTTGTGACATACCGAGGAACTTGTCGACTAGATTGTGTGCGCCTTCAACCGTTAATTCGGTCAGGAATTCCCATTTTTGTAAACGGCGAAGGCCCGCGTCTTGCATTCCCCGATGATATCCCATGGGTCGCCAACGATTGATGTCATCTTTGCTCCAGTGAGCATATGCGATTCGCTTGTGCCCTATTCCTGCCAAATGAAGGACAGCTTGTCGAGCGCCCTCGAAGCTGTCATCGCGTACGGTATGGACGTGTGGCACTTTGGTATCTTCGTCGACGAGAACGGTGTGTAGGTTTCTGGCGGTAAGGCGACGCAACATTTTGTCCTCAGAGTAAGAGACGATGATTAAACCCATCAACCTCTTGTTCTCGTTCAGATTCTGGACTGCTTCACGCAATCCTGTATGCGACGAATGATGAGCTTCAAGTCTAAATCCAAGCTTGCCCGCCTCAGACAATGCTCCATGCATAATCAATCCACTGATAGTTTGGTTCGCCAATTCCTCTTGCCCGTTGATTTCCTTGAAGTCGGCCTGAAGATATCCAAACAATTTCGTTTTGATGCTTTTGATTTCCCCTGGAACCTGCGATGACTTTGTGAAGGTACCGCGCCGACGGATCTTGAATAACAGTCCCTCGCGCTGAAGCACTTCTGCGGCGAGGCGAACTGTTTCACGTCCGACTCCCAATTGCTCCGCCAACTCGACTTCGGGTGGCAGCTTGCCACTAGGAAATCGGTCATCCGCTATCGCATCGCGCAGCGTTTGCTCGACCTGCGCGACCAAGCTCACTGCACGTCCGAGCCGTTCGAACGATTTGTTGTCTGAAGCTGGTCCGTTTTTTGCAGGTTTTTCCATCGAGAATAGCCCTAAACCAACGATTGATTTCGAAACGAATGAGTCGTCACCTCGCCCTGGAACTCATTTTGTTCCAAACTTGAGCTGCGGGCGTTAGCCGCGTCAATAGACGAATTCAAATTCACGCCGCCACCAGTTTAGATCCAATTTACCATATTACCTTCGTATGGTGATTACGGCATTGATCCTTGTTTTGCTTTCGGCAAGACGATAACGTCAATCTGTCGGGAGAGAACACTCGCTTCAAAAATCGAGCAGTTCGAGAAGTCAATTGTATGTCTTGGTTATTTCCTTGTCATTCGGGAGAACTATCGTGAATCATTCTAGTTGTAGATTGCGTGGCACTAATTTTTTGTGGAGGTCGAGCATGAACGGAACGATTCGTCGAACCGGTTTCACTCTAGTCGAACTTTTGGTGGTGATTGCCATCATCGGCATTTTGGTGGGCTTACTGTTACCGGCTGTGCAAGCGGCTCGCGAAGCTGCACGTCGGATGCAGTGCTCTAACAACGTCAAGCAGATGGGCCTTGCAACACACAATTTGCACGACACATTTAAAAAGTTTCCACCCGCTGTTGCCATCAACGCGCAAGCCACCACGTATCTTCCGGGCACGACGACTGTGAACCCAAAC
>JANLRK010000246.1:0-16109 GCA_031361585.1 Pirellula sp.
TATATGCACATCGGTATTGATGACCGGCCGATGCTCTCAAGAAGTTGCCATCTCCACACACGATCGATAGTGCGCTGCACGGGCGCTGCATTTTGGGTGGCGCAGCGAGTCCTAACGTGGCACAAACTGCCACTATGAAAAATGACGTTGCAAAGAAAAAACGCCGTAAGCCTAACCAGGAGTCAGACTTCGGCGTCTCTTGTCACTCGGTGGCACTTGCCACTAAGGCGGAGGGCACGGGACCCGAACCCGCAGAAACATCGCATCTAACTATAAGCCAGCCAATTACTTGCGAACTAGGGGGTAACCCCTGCGCTGCACTGGCGCTGCATTTTGGGCGCTCCAACTGTCCTCTTTTGGCACCAATTGACCCGGGATTACTGACGGTAATCGAGTCTTGGACAACACTGCCTGACCACATCAAAAAGACCATTGAGCACCTTGTCTCGCTCGCCAATCCAGGCGAGCAGAAAGCGACATAGCTGTCGCATACTTCTGCTTTGCTCGTTTCTACACTTCTGTGTTACAATCGAAGGAGTTGAAATCGGAGATGATTGTGAACCTAAGAATCGAAGTACCAGCCAACCTAGAACTACTCCTCAAAGAACGAGCCCAGCAGGCTGGCGTTCCGGTGGAGTCGTTTGTGCTTCAAGCCGTTACCGAGCGTTTAGCGGAACGCGAAACGACCGACAGTTCAATCAACGCTGAAGAATTCTCTCTCTGGCTTCGGCAGTGGGCCGATCGCTTTCCAAAGCTTGACCATGCCGTCGATGATAGCCGTGACTCGATCTACGCTGGACGGGGTGAATGAGAGTTCTTCTCGACACGAATATTATCATTCGTGCTGCTCAGCCGAACCAACCAACTTGGCCTGAGATCAATCAATCCCTTACCGCGCTAGTTGCCCACGGGTGTACCCTTTGTGTAGTACCCCAGAACATCTATGAGTTTTGGGTTGTTGCTACTCGTCCCCAGGCACAGAACGGTTTTGGCTTGACCCCAGCAGACGCGAAGTCGCTGGTGGATGGCACACTCGGCAAACTTACGTTGCTTCGCGACGAACGCGGCATTTTTGATTTGTGGGTCGCCTTAGTCGACCAGTACGCAGTCGAAGGTAAGTCGGCTCACGATACTCGGCTGGTTGCCGCTATGCAGCGGCATGCTATCGGCAATTTGCTAACCAACAACAAGAGTGACTTCGCAAGATTCCCGCTTACGGCGCTCACTCCGCAAGAAGTCATATCTGGCTCGCCACCAACATGACCATGAAATTAGAAATCAATCTTCCTGCTGATCTGCAAGCAAAAGTCATCCAAGGTGCGTAAGTTGCCGGACTTGATATCCCTAACTACATCTTGCAGATATTGAGGGCTCTGGATGCTGACCCTTGTGAGCCAACGATTTCCGATGAACAGTTTGAGCAAAGCCTCCAACGACTTCGTCAAATTCACTCGCATGCTCCCAGCACTTTTGATGATAGCCGTGAATAGATCTACTCGTGATCTGCGTAAATTTCGCCCCGTGTAAAGCTTGTCGGTATCACTTGCGCTCGCAAAAGCCGGCGGTGTACTTGAAAACGACTTAATTGAACTTATTTCGCTCTGGCCGCAGCCATCTTGCGAACTGCCACTGGCCTGCCTAATTATCGCTTGAAGCCAGATCCCTATTTTTCTGCGCAAGACCACCCGCCGACCGATTAAACTCTCTACCAGCTTTAGAATATGCTAACCTAATCAAGCTACGAACGCGGAAAGTTCGTTTCGGATTTGACTCCGTTCTCTTGGGATGGGGTTATCATCTGAGTTTGAGAAACTTGATGGAAGTTGTACCAACAGCTCGAAATCGGGAATCTGTACCTCGTCACCTCCCGACCTCAAACGGAATTGCCGAGCATGTGTGGGATTGCGGGGATGGTTAGTTTAATCGGCCAACGGTTCGTCGATGTCCGTATTCTTGAGCGAATGGCCGCCCAGCTTGTCCATCGCGGGCCAGACGATTTGAGCTTGTGCGTCGGAGAAGATTTCGGATTTATTTTTCGCCGCTTGAATATCGTCGGAATTCAAAACGGACGCCAACCTTTAACGAACGAAGACCGATCGGTCACCGCCGTTGTCAATGGAGAGTTCTTTCGGCATCAAAGCGTAAGGCTACTTCTCGAATCGAGAGGGCATCAATTTCGCACGAATAGCGATTCTGAAATACTCGTGCATCTTTGGGAGGAGCAAAAGGAAGCCGCTTTTGCGAATTTGCGCGGACAGTTTGCATTGGCGCTTCACGATGCGAAGGCGAAATTACTGGTGCTCGCTCGCGATCGTGTTGGAATTTGCCCACTATATTATTGTCAAGCCGGCGATTGGTTGTTGTTCGCTTCCGAGATTAAAGCGCTGCTTGCGGCAGGCATGATTGAACGACAAGTAGACCTTGCTGGGCTCGATCAGGTGTTCACGTTTTTCTGCATGCCGGGCGCTCGCACGGCATTTGAAGGCATTCGAAGCGTAATGCCCGGAAAATATATTCAGGTGAACTTAGCTGGCGGTACTAACGCGCCGAGCGGCGCCCAGATGCGGGAGAAGGAATATTGGGATTTCGAATTCCCCGACGCTAGCGATGCCGCGGAGACTTACGATGAATCCGAGGCGATCGACGGACTGTCGGCAGTCTTCTCGCGTGCGGTAGAGGAACGATTTGCGGCGGAAGTGCCCGTGGCATGCCTGCTCAGCGGCGGCGTTGATTCGGCATTGATCGCGCAGGCGCAATCAGGAAATGGCAATCCACCAAGGCACGTGTTTACTGCCCAGATCATAGGAAAACGATTCGACGAGTCGACGCGAGCATCAGAGATGGCAGCTAGGCTAAATGCTCCTCAACACATAGTTCGTTTTTCGCCGGAAAGCGTTGCTTCGTTCCTGCCGAGCATTATCCACGCGGCAGATGCGCCCGTAGCCGATCTAACTGCTGGCTGCCATCTTGCTCTCTGTCGTGAAATATCCAGGCACGGGTTCAAGGTCGTGATTTCAGGAGAAGGCGCAGACGAAGCGTTCGGCGGCTATTCTTGGTTCAAAGCGCATCAATTGTTTCACGCGTCAAAGTGGATTCATGGTTCGACCAGGTGGGCGATGCGAAACGTCTATCAAAACGTTTTTCGCAGATCACCACGCGGAGAGTTTGATCGCATCGAAGCGATGCTCGGCGGAATGCACGCGCAGAATTATCTTTATATGATGACAAGCCGGGTGCGCTGGTTGCTGGTCCGCCCTGAAATTCTCGATGCAATCGGAAGCCAAACGGCTTATGACCAGCTGCAATTAAACACCGAAAATATGAAACGCTGGCACCCTTTCAATCGGTCCCTGTACTTCACTTATAAAACGCATCTGTCCGGACTACTACTCAGTCAACGAGGGGATCGAACAGCTATGGCCAGCAGCGTGGAGGTGCGATATCCCTTTCTCGACGAAGACGTCATTGAATTTTGCAGCGATCTTCCTGTTCACTGGAAGCTGCGGGGCTTGTTTCGCGACAAGTACCTGTTGAGAAAATTGGCGGCACGTGTACTGCCGGCGGAGATCGCTATGCGGAGAAAAGCCATGTTTGTCGCTGACTTCGGCAACTCGCTGTTGGGCGGCAATCATTCCTTTGTCGACCAACTTTTAAGTATCGAATCTCTCAACAAAACTGGTTACTTCGATGTCGGCTCGGTGCATAAGATGGTCGCTCGGTTGAGGCGTGGTTACTACCCGCCCGTGATCCGCAGCGTGGTTGAATTGTCTCTCTCTGCAGTCGTGGCCACGCAACTTTGGAGTCATCAGTATTTTGGCGGCGACTTATGTGAACTACCCTCCTGGACCCCGAGCGAGGCGCAGCGAGTCGAGCCAGCATGAACTGGCAGGACCTATCGCGCGTCCTGGTTTTCAATACGCAGTAAATCGCCTGCAATAGTTCTTCGAAGCGCCGACCACGGCGTGTTCTGAATTGTCTTGCGGTAGGGCGAATCGGCAGGCAGGTCGCGCATCAACCTCCGATGTGCCCTATGCATGGCGTGATACGGCAATGAAGGCGACACATGGTGCAGCGCATGATAGCGCATTCCCAGCGGTGCCCATAACTCAGGCAGAACTCCATAGGGAAAAGTGTAGGAGTCCAAAATCTGCTGAGTGTAGCTCATCGATTCGCCATGGCTCGCGTAGCGGTGTGCAACAAGTGTGCGAACTTGGTTCACAAACATCCAGAGCACTGACAATAGATAAATCGAAGCTGCGGCGGTTAGTGGGATCGTGCCGGCCACCAACAACCCGACCACAGTCCAAGCCCATAGGAAACAACTTAATTCTTGAATCCAGCGCGCACGCGCGTGTGCCGACGCATCATACTCACGCAAGTACAAAAGATTCATGAAGTAAAGGGAGCTTGCGCGTTGCCAGATTCTTTGGTCCATCCGCCTGGAACTTAGCGCCAACGGGGTCATTAATAAGAATCGTAGCATGCTAAGCAGGGGAAACGTCAACGGTAGCAGCAAAAAAATTAGGGCTCGAAGGGCACGTCGGTCTCTGAGAAACAAATACTCCGCGTCACTGGGAGTTCCGTATGACGGGTAAATGTGGTGGCAACGATGGTCCCAGTACAGGAAACTTGGAATTAGAAATGGAATGCCACACAGCATGTTCCAGGCCAGCGAAAACCCTCTAAGCTGCCCAGGGCGACGATGAGCGATTTCGTGAGTAAATACTACCGCTCGAAACGAGGCGGCGCTGCAAATGACAACTGCGACGCACCAAACCATCGAACCAATACTCGCGGTGCACGAAACCCACAAAGTTGCGTACAACACCGCCGACGTTAACAGAAAATCAGTCCAGTAAATCCATGGCTTCACCGTTTGCAAATCGATCAGCAGGTCGCGAACCTGAGCGACAAACTTCACCGGCGTTTCTATTTCAAAATATTCGGAATCAGCGCGAAGCATCTTAATTACTCCGAGTCAACTTTGGCCGTTCGCTCCTCAGTCCATTGCTGCAGCGCCGGATCGCTTGTCGGTGAACCATCATAGTCCAGCCAGCAATGGTGTTGGTAATCATAGAGGCGGCAGGTTTTTAGCAATCCTAAAACATATCCGGGCGATAATCTTGCCACGATGACATCTTTCCCGTGTGCATGTTCGACCTCCCTTTGCGCCGCCTCCAACTCGTAAAGTGGAATGCGAGGATCGATATGGTGCGCGGTGTGTCGAAAGACGTGATGGACCAATGAACTCGTCCAAAACGGTATTATAACATGCGTTGTACTCCATACATTTGCTCTGTAGAAACTCCAGTCACTACGATCCTGAAACCATGCTGCGCGGGGGTGCGTGTGTGACACGAGGTCGAAACAACCGATGGAATAGGTCCAAATCAGATAGGGTACAAGGAACGCCCGAAACAGAACCCTCTCCAGCGTCGGTCGAGGAAATTGAAACCAAATGGCCAGTCGATCGGAAACGAACCACAATCCGCCGTACAACAATACAAATCCCGCGATCAAACAGGTGACGTCAAAAGCGAATGCTTTTTTGCGTGCGACCCCATTAGAAATTACCGGTCGGCAGTGATGTCGCAACCAGACTTCGACGATCCAGTAGAACCCCAGTCCGAACGGACTTCGCAAAAAGCGATACCAACGACGTGACGCCGGTGAGGCGGCAAGCCAGTCTTCATAGCTCCAGGGTTGCCACACCATGTCTTTGCCCTTTATTCGTAAACATGCATGATGCAGATAATTATGCGCATAGATCCAACTGGAAAGTGGGACCAACTCCGGGGTAAAGAGCAGACGTGCCAAACCAAAATTCAACCGGCGCGACGGGGTCAGAGTGTTGTGCGCGGCATCATGCGCCAGAACAAATAAACGTCCAACCCAAAAGCCAGCCAAAAGCGTGCAAACTATTGCACCCTTGTACAGAGGAAGGGTGCAAGCGGCCAACAACAACAGCCAGTAAATCGCGAAATCGACCAGGAATCGAGAAAGCCCCTTACGATAACTGCGGATACGATGAACTTTGGAGAGTTTACCACGCATCCCGTCGCGAGACGGAACGGGTATTTCCATTGATGATACCATCGAGTTGAATTCCTTCGCCTTGAAATGGAATACTTTAAATGATAGGCGATACGCCGAGCCGCGGAGTGAAAAATTGATAAGTTTATTTCGACACTTCTTGCTGATCGCCAGCTCTTTCCAAGATGAAACTCGAGAATTGACTGTATTTTCGTACTCGTACTCGAAGTTCGCTCCTGTTCGAGTAAGAGTACGAGGACCGTTTCACTGAGTACGAGTGCGATTTCTAAGCATTGCATACTGGCGATCCGTGAGAAGTGTCTTTATTTCGAGATAATTCTTAACTAAGTGTTCGCATCCTTTTTCAGTTGCTTGCGGAGCGCGTCACGCAGTTGACCGGCGATCAACTCGATTACCGGCTTCTCCATGATCGAGAAATGGTCCGTGGTGACGGCGAAGCTCACCACTCCGCCATCGGTGAATCGCTCCCAATCCGCTGCATTCACTCCGACCCCTTCACAAGCGGTCCAGCAATGGATGGGTGCGTTCAATTTCGTTTCGATGGCAGTTTCCTCTAGATGCAAAACAATGCGGGCAGCAATTTGATTGACATAGTCATAAGCGAGTTGTTTCGGAACTCCGTCAGCAATGTGTTCCCCGACAAACCATTGAGTGATGGTCACCGCATTCAGGCCCTTCACAGCTTTTTCGGCCTCCTGACGCAGCTGCTCAGGCGGGGTCGCCTGCAGAATACCAGTCTTGGAACCCAGGCGTGCGAACAATTGGCAAAGGAACTCGACAACTTGTCCCGACAGATTCTTGTTTTCTCCAACGGGGGGAATCGAATCAATTGTGCCGACGAACTCAATTTCACGCCCCATTTCTTGAAGGCGGATCGCGGTCTGAACGGCCAACATTCCGCCAAACGAAAAACCCAAAAGGCGGATCGCGCCGACAGGAGTATGGTGTTCAATGGATTGGGCGCAATCATCAGCCAACTGGGCGAGCGAAGGCGTGCGATTCGCAGCCGGCGTGTCACCGTGCGGCGATAGACCGATGATGGGAAATTCTCCGTGGGTTGTTTCAACCAGATCGTCATAAATTTCCAGCGAACCGTCGGCCGGATAGAAAACGAACAGCGGTTGCCCTGACTCCGCATCGACAAGCTCTTGCAGCAAGTGCTGACTCGTTTTGGCTAATTCCGCTGGCACATCTGCGGACTGGTCTTCGCCGAACAAAATCGAAAGCAGCGTTTGCGACAACCGAATAATGGAAGCATCACGGGAGATCGCGCTGATCGGTAGCGACACTTTGAACTCGCTTTCGAATACATTCGCCAGTTCCACTGCCATCAGCGAATCCAGGCCCATCTCCGTCAGCGGTCGTTGTAAGTCAAGTCCCGCAGGTGACGTCCCGAGAATGCGGGCGGCAGCGTTGGTCACAAACTCTGTCGCAATTTTCACCCGCGCGCCAGGCGCGGCTTTCATGGCTTCCAGCAGACCACCCGATGCGTGCTCTCGTTGTGGATCTTCTACATGCGACAGAATACTTGTGAACAGTCCAGGAGTCTCGCGCAAGTGCGGGAAAAACTCCACAAATCGACGCCAATCCATTCGATTGACCATCGTTACATTGCTTTTCAGTTCAAATGAGCGATCCAAGGCGTCAGCAATGTCGGCCGGGGACAGCGTTTTGAATCCCCGCTTCGCCAGCATTTCGTGGACCTGTTCATTTTGGGCAACGTAGCCAACTTCACCGATAGCCCCCCATTGAATCGCGGATCCGGCGAGCCCTTGTGCGCGGCGATGCTGAACCAGTGACTCCAGCGCAGCGTTACCAGCGGCGTAGGGAGCTTGACCGTAATTCCCCACTGCGGCACTGATCGAACTGAACATGACAAACAGGTCGAGGTCGTCGTCAAGCGTGGCGTGATGCAGGTTCCAGCCACCGCGTACTTTCGGACGCATTACCCGATGAAACCGCTCGGCATCCAGATCTACCAGACGTTCATCATCCAGCACCATTGCCAGATGCAACACACCTGCTATCGGAATTTTGTCCCGCACTGCATTGACTGTTTCACTTAATGCGGTCGGGTCCGCGATATCGCACTGTTCGATTTGGAAGTTGACGCCTTGACTACGCAACTCTTCAACGACCGATTTGGCATAATTGGTTTGGGGACCCGAACGACTCAACATAGTCAGATGACGGGCACCACGCTGCACCAGCCAGCGGGCAACGACTAGGCCTACTCCTCCGAAAGCACCCGAGATGAGATAAGAGGCATCGCCCCTTAAAACCGGACGACGAAGTTTCGGACGAACCGTCGACCAATGTTGCGACAGGTCGATAATCTGTTTTCCGAGATGTTCGCCTTTGCTCATTAAACGGAGCGCGTCACTCAAACGGGTCACTGGAAACAGCCGCGAAAGAAGTGGAGGAAACTTCTTCATGGAACGATCGGAAAAAACCTCAGTAAGAATCCGGCGTCCCACTTCAGGGTGGTCAAGAAGGATCGATTCCAGATAAACTGCGTGAAACGAGACGTTGGCATGAAATGGATACATGCCCACTCGCGTGTTCTCGAAAAAGTCTCGTTTACCGAGTTCAAGGAATCTGCCATGCGGCGCGACGCACGATAGACTGCGCATCAAGGCGAGCCCGGACAGCGAATTCAGCACCACATCCACGCCGCGACCGTCGGTTGCGTCCAGAATCTGATCGTAAAAGTCCAACGTGCGCGAATTCATAACTTTGTTTACGCCATACTTTTCGATCAGGCATCGTTTCGAATCACTGCCTGCGGTGGCGAAGATTTCGGCACCGACGTTAGACGCAATTTGCAATGCGCCCAACCCAATGCCGCCGGCAGCGGAATGGATCAATATCGAATCGTCGGCTTTCAACTCGCCGCTGTTCAACAGCGAACAATAGCTCGTCAAATACGAGTTGAGCATTGAGGCTGCATTGAGCAACGTTAGATGTTCTGGAACTTGAGCAATTAGGTTCTGGTCGACGTTGATAAGCGATCGAAAACCGCAGCGCATACCGAGGACGCGGTCGCCAGGAGAAAAGCCTTCGACGCCCGGTCCAACTGCTGATACGAATCCGGTGCATTCATCACCTGGACGACCATCCTCGGCTTTATCAACGGGATAGCGTCCGAGAATCCGCAACAGATCACGGAAGTTTAGCGGGATATACTGAACTTTGACCTGAACCTCACCCGGTCCGGGCGGCGGCACATCGATTTCGCAGAGTGTCAGGGCACTGATATTACCACCACGGTCGAGCGCCAGTTCAAATGGCCGCTGATTATTTGTAACGCGATACGACCGCGGGGCCAAATGCTGCAGACGAGGGACAAACCGGCGACCTCCCCTCCACACCACCATCGCCTGCGGCCTTATAGATTGCGGTTTACCGCTTTCCTCATTCGATATCTGATTTTCACCAACGGTGACCTCTGCGAACAATGTTTCACAACTATAATCATCGCTATCGAGATCGATCACTTGCATCGCCGTGGTGTTGAATTCAGAAGCCACGACCCGCGCTAGCCCGTGCAGCATGCCACCCAACGGTTGAGGCGATTTTTCACCAAACACAGAACATGCACCTTGTGTCGCCACAATGATCCGCGAAAAACGATCTGACTTCAGTGAATCCTTGTCGAATGCAAACAGCTGCAGCATGTGCATAAGACTATGGCACATCCGCGCTTCGGCATCCACGACTTCGTCATACGGACTGAGTTCACCGTGACGCGCCATCGAAAACAAGTGAACGACCTGGACGCCGTTTTTGAGGTCGCCAAGATGCGTACGGAGCTGTTCCATGTCCGCAATCGCGCCGGGATCAATACGATAGTTGTCCTTGTCAAGCTTGTCGAAGCGATCTCCCCTGCGAATGCTTACACAGCGACTGCCCGCACAACGTAGCCGATCGACTAACGCCGGTCCTATTTGCTCGTCGGAAAACACCAACCAATCGCCATTGATCGTGAGTGAACTTGGACTGGAGCGAACGTTCGACGCTGGTGGCAGAGTGGGCATCGCCGCAGCGGGCAGCTCCTCATTCGTTTCGACCGGCGCGCACAGAGTTTCCCCAAGCGGGCGCCTGGCAGCCAAGACCGCCCCTAACGTTTCCGAGTAATACGAAGAATTCGATGCCAGAACTTCCTCAAAGCCCACATCACTAAGTAGCGCCTCCCAGGCTTTGAGATTTAGCAGTGGTCCATCAGGACGGATCGGATCACCCTGATATTTCCACCATCCTTTCATGAGTCCAAAGATCAGGTCCCAGCAAAAATGAGCTTCGGTTAATTCGCGCACCAGTAGTACGCCGCCTCCTGCCAAGGCATTGCGGCAACGTTTCAAGGCTGTCGAAAGGTCACCGACCGCATGTAACACATCAACGGCAATAATGACATCGAACGCGCCCTGAGGTACTCCTTGTTCGGCAAAATCCCTTTCCAGGTCCAGCGTTTGATAGTGGATAAATTCATGCTGCTGAAACTGATCTTTCGCGCGGGCGACTAATACAGGCGAAATGTCTGTGAACCAATATTCTCCATCATCTGCCGACCATCCGGAAAGAACGTAACCGGCCGTCCCGCCTGTTCCCGCACCCACCTCCAGAACGCGCAACGGTCGATTGGCGGGAACCGAAGCTCGTATCTCCCGCAGGGCATTTCGAATGAACGTGTTGCTGTACTGTGGCCAAGGTAGATCGATATAGACTTGATTCAGAAGATTAAAACCCTCTTCAGCAAAAAACACTTCGAGCGGATCAAGCGTCCCTTTGAGAATTTCGTCCAGTCGCCCAGCGCACAACTCAAGCAGTCGGAGCATTGGATAAAGCAAAGGTTGATAACCAATGATTTCCCGCCAGACGCCAGCAATGTCCGGAGGGGCGATATCTCGCAGTATACGCCAAACATCTCCGTTGAACTGAGCGTCTCCCGTTGTAACCAACCGCTGGAGACAGCGCTCAAGCAATTGTTGGTGCGATTCAATAAGTTGACCCGCTGCAAGCATCGCGCGAAGGTCAAGCGTATCGCCAGCTTTACTGACCTTGATCGTATGGAGATATTGTTCGAAGTAAGCTCGGGCAAGCTGGTTCTGGGCGGTAGTGCTCGAACAGATATAATCGTAAGTTGAATCGCATCGAAATTTCTCAGCGTCTGTTTCCGCCGCATCAACGATCTCGCTCAACGTACGCTGCAATTCAATCGCGGGAGTTTGCATTGCTGCACCGGGAAGCGGACTCGGCACCCAGCGCGTTTCGAAGGTCCACTGTTCCGTGGTCGCCCTCGATTCGGACCCAAGCGAAACACCGCGACATTGAAAATCCAACAGATCGATGGCTAGTTTCCCGTCCTCGTTGTAGATCGAGACATCGCCACGAACTACAAAGTCGGACGCTAGTTTCAAATTCACTTTACAGCGAACACGCGCTCCCACTCGATGGAACAATCGGATGCGGCGACAGCGTTCAGGCAGGTATACGCGGTCTGGCGAAATTAGTTCCGGAGGTGTGACGGTCAGCAATGGTTGGAAACACGCGTCTAAAATGCCAGGGTGAATGATGAAATCCTCGATAGAATCGGTCGCCTGCAAATCCAATTCAATCTCTGCCAATGCCATCTTGCCGTTCCGTAGCACTGAGCGAATGCCAGAGAAGACGGGCCCATACTCGAAGCCCACGGATTGGAATTCCGAGTAAACGGATTCAACTGAAATCGTTTCAACTGATGGGCCACTCCAGTCGGCTAGATTTAACGATGGCGGGGTCGAGTCCGCAAAGTCGCGGAAATTTGTCTGGCTATGCTTGGTCCATGGCTGTTTCGGACCGCCTACCCTACTGGAGATCGTCAGATGCCCGACGGAATCATCCGCCGATACTTGAACCTCCGGCGGCGACTCGAGTGACAGGAAGAGCGCACGCTGGATATCAAATTCATCGAGAACCACCTGCTCCACGCCCAGGGTCCGAGTGGCGGCGGCAAGTGACAGCTCAATAAAACCGGCAGCGGGGAAAATTACCTGTCCATTGAGGCCGTGTTGAGACAGCCACGGTTGTTCTACTCGGTCAAGCGTTTTGTTCCAGCGCGAACTCGAGTCACCGACACGTTCTCCCAGAAGCGGATGGTAATTCGGCTGAAAGCGCGAGTTTTGAGACTCCTGCGATTCATGCCAGTAGCGCTCGCGGTTCCATGGAGCGGGTGGCAAATCAACATGTTCACCTGAACCCAAGCCGACGCTGTTCCAGTCAACGGAAAAACCTTCTGCGGAAATGGCGGCAAATGACGCACGAATGGTCCGCGTGTCGCGCTCTGAGCGAACTATCGATGGAAACACCAGCGGCGATCCGCCATCCGGCAATCGTCCGCATTTGATGGAGTTGTTCAGAACCGGATGTGGCCCAACCTCAATATAAATCGCCACGTTCTGGCTCGCCGCTTCTTCGACTGCGGAAAAGAATCGCACGGGGCGACGAATGTTTTCCCACCAGTATTCCGGCTGCTCCAACTCGGCGCCAATCGCCTCACCAGTCACTGTTGAAATCATCTCGCAAACAGGAACGTTCGTTTCGATTTCACCCAATCCGCTCAGGAAGGGACCGCGGACAGGATCGACCAAGGGACTATGAAACGCGTGGCTCACCTTGAGTGACTTGCACCAGATATCTCGTCGCGAAAGCGACTGTTCCAGTCGGGAGACCGCCGATGCGGTTCCCGCGACAGTGACGGAGTTGGGAGAGTTGACTGCCGCAATGCATAACTCACCCTTGTAAGCGAGAAGCTCCGCCTCCACCACTTTTTCCGATGCAGCGACCGCTAACATGGCTCCGGGTAAAGAGTATTCCTGAAGAACGCGGCCACGATGACAAACAATCCGCACCGCCGACTTAAGTGAGATCCGACCGGCGGCATACGCAGCGCCGATTTCTCCCACGCTATGTCCGAATACCAGATCAGGCAACACGCCCCAAGAACGCCACAGATTGGCCAGTGCGGCGTGCATCGCAAATAACGCTGGTTGAGTTATATCCGTTCGATGCAACAACGTCGCTTTTTCGGGCTTATACATTTCATCCAGCAGCGACCAGCCCGTTTCAGCCTGCATGAGTGTGTCGCACTCCTCGAGCGAATCGCGAAACACCGGTTCGGCTTGTGCAAGCTCTCGTCCCATACCGGCCCATTGCGGACCTTGACCACAAAACACAAGCGCGACTTTCGGCGGTTCCGAACGCGCCTTGGAAACGTACATCGCTGACCGCGTTTCGCCGCCGGCGTATGCATCGAGACATTCACGAAACTCATCCCACGTCGCACACGCCATTCCCAAACGATATTCGAACCGTGATCGGCGATTCGCCGCAGTGAACAATACGTCCTGCAGTGCAACACCAGCCCGTTCGAATTCGGCCAGTTTTTCTGACCAGTTCTGAGCCGTAATCTTTAGCGATTCCGGCGAGCGGGCGGTGATTAATAGCGGAAAATCGCGCGCCGGTACTGAGATCGGGTTTATAGTTTTAGCGCCCTTCAATTCAGCGCCGCTCATACCCGATCCCAACATTTTTAAATTAATGTGCTTCGATGCCCTCGAACGTGTTGGAATATATTCCGAAACCAACAGATGCGCGTTGGCCCCTCCAAAACCAAAAGAGTTGATACCGATTTGGATTACCTCGCCAGCAGGCCAACTCTTGTGTTCAGCAGACACTTGCAAACGATCTTCGTCGAATCGGATGTTCGGATTGGGCTGGCTAAAATGTAGGTTTTTGGGGATTTCGCGATGCTCTATAATCAGTAGTGCTTTTATCAGCGAAGCCATCCCTGAACTAGCTTCCAGATGCCCAATGTTGGTTTTTACCGAGCCCATTATTAGTGGTCGGTCCACGCCTCGTGTGGTCGAAAACACGCTGCCCAAAGCTGCCGCTTCAATGGGGTCGCCAACGGCTGTCCCCGTGCCGTGCGTCTCGACGTAGCGGACTGTGTTAGGGTCGACTTTGGCTCGGGCATAGACATCTTGCAGCAGGGCTTTTTGCGCCTCAAAATTCGGCATGGTAATGCCATTGGTCCGGCCATCCTGATTCACCCCACTTTCAACCACGACTGCACGAATCGGATCACCGTCTCGAACGGCGTCTTGCAGTCGTTTCATCACAACCACGCCGCCGCCTTCGCTTCGCACAAATCCGTTGGCTGCAGCGTCGAATGCCTTGCAGCGACCATCCGGAGATAGCATTGAAGCTGCCGTGAAACTGATGAACGCCTCGGGATTCAAAATCAAGTTGATCCCGCCAACTACAGCGCAGTCTGACTCGCCACAGCGAAGGCTCTTTACGCCGCAATCCATCGCCGTGATCGACGAAGAACAAGCAGTGTCCAGTGCAAAACTCGGTCCCCGCAAGTCAAAACAGTACGACAATCGATTCGCCGCGATGCTGATCGCGCTGCCCTGCGCCGAGAAGGCGCTAAGGCGACGATGGGACTGGGGATGATGTTGTAATTGTCCATAGTCACCAGTGGAAACACCAATGAAGACGCCGGTTCGTGATCCTCGCAGACTTTCGAGCGGTATGCCTGCGTGTTCGAATGCTTCGAATGCCATTTCCAACAACAACCGCTGTTGGGGATCGACATATCGCGTTTCACGCGGGGACATGCCAAAGCAAGCGGGTTCGAAACTATCAATTCCATTAAGGAAGCCACCCCAACGGGAAACGCTTTTCCCAGCAGAACCGTGTACGCTATAAAACGTTTTAGCGTTCCATCGATCGCGTGGGATATCCGTAATGGCATCGCGCCCGTCGCGTAGCAAGTTCCAATACGATTTGCCGTCCACAACACCGCCAGGAATCCTACATCCAAAGCCAATGATACAAAGCGCCGACTCACCCATCGGAAGTAATCCTCTCGCGCCGGACTCAACAGGCGACATTTTGTTCTTAAGGGCAGAGAAGTTGATTGTTTGCAACTGGTAAGGCGTCGCAATTCTAGCAAAAGGACGTATTCGGTACACCTGCTTTAAAATAGCTGGAAATGTGTTTCCCGGCTGCTAACAGAGGACACTATGGACGCGAATTCGATTAGGCAGGTGGTACCTGAACTGTATTTCTTCAAGAGACTTGGTCGCAAGATTGAGACCGCTATCGAGCTGCAAAGATTCCCGACACGATTGTGTATCGTCGAAAATCAGAGATCGCGCTGGAGCTATTAGTGCACGCTCGTGAAACTGGCATTCACTTTGAGTGATTGACGTTTGACGAATGGTATGGCGCCAAATCAAAATTCCTTCGCGAGTCGACTAGGGCTAAACAAACAGTTCTTGGCCTGACTGTGGTCGCCATTCGTGCGTAAGGACGAACCGTCCTGAGCCAGTTGTACACACTTTCCCCATGCTAAATTACAGCGACTGAATGCAGATCCACGATTTTGCTGACCGCATAAGTTGGAGCAGCCGAAGAGATTTTCATCCCAAGCCGCAATCGCACCGGTTTGACACGACGGAAGGGCGAATTGGCAAGGTTTGTGCACTTCGGTCAAAAACGCGTTCGGCAACCAGCGTTGATCTTCGATCATAACTGATTCGCCAATAGCGATGCACCGTTGCCAACCGCCATGGAACTGGCCCGTCATTCGGATGTGAAGTTGACGATGCGCTACACGCACATTGGTATTGATGACCAAGCCGATGCGCTCAAGAAGTTGCCATCTCCCCACACGATCGATAGTGCGCTGCACGGGCGCTGCATTTCCGGCGGCGCAGCGAGCCCTAACGTGGCACAAACTGCCACTAAAAAAACTGAAGCATCAAAGAAAAAACGCCGTAAGTCTGACCAGGAGTCAGACTTCGGCGCTTCTTGTCACTCTGTGGCACTTGCCACTAAGGCGGAGGGCACGGGACTCGAACCCGCAACCCCTTACGGGGCACTTCATTTCCAATGAAGCCGCTAGCCATTCGCTTACCCTCCACGATTTCGCGTTATTCGTTCGGAAACGAAAACGGCGTCATCGGTCAGCGGTGGTATCCACGGTTGGTCAGATGATAGCTACTGAACCC
>JANLRK010000271.1:0-9741 GCA_031361585.1 Pirellula sp.
CCGAATCACACCTTCGGCTATTTCGGGAATCTCTTGTTCAAACAGCCTTTGAATCAATGTGGTTTTTGTTCGCGACAGAATGATTTTGACACGGTTGCCGGCCGCTTTGACTTCATATATCACCGCTCGAACACGCGAGCCATTGTGATAACTCTCACCAGGAATTTGCTCGCTGCGCGGTAAAATTGCCTCGACGTTCCCCAATTGGACAATCGTTACGCCACGTTCCGTTCGTTGCACGATTCCCGTGACCAGTTGACCGATCTGCGTAAAAAACTCATCCATGCGAGCATCACGTTCGGCCTCCTTTAATTTCTGAATAATGACTTGCTTGGCAGTCTGAGCCCCTATTCGACCGATTTCGTCTTCGCTCAAATTCCGGCCATTGACCGTCGCGAGAATCGATCCACCATCTCTCGCGATTTTAACTAAAACCTCGGATTCTTCTCCGAATTGCCGTTTGGCAGCAGTGATCAAGGCAGACTCGATGGCTAAAATAACCAACTCTGGGTCAATCTGCTTTTCGCGATGCAACGAATCTACAATTCGGAGCAATTCTTGTGGATTCATTCCGTTGTTATCTGTTGGGTAGGTAGTTTTTGGTTGGGCGGTGGTGAATTCAGTGCCCCGTTTCCACTACCCCCCGTGTTGTGCGCAAGAAGCCGAAAAGCTATCGCCCTCCCCCCGAAATGTCAACCGCCAATTGAATGCAGACAACCGCCACACTGAATGCCCATGTTGTGATTCAGCGTTGAATCAACTGGTTTAACTGTGTCAAGCGACGTTCGTTGCGGCCACCTGACCATGAATGGGCCATTCCAAATTCCATAGCAAAACGCCCCTGGGCGCATCTTGCTCGCTGCTGATAATGCTTTAATGAATTCGTCTATCGATTATGACACTATCATTATTGGCGCAGGAATGAGCGGATTGGCCGCCGGCATTCGCTTGGCGCATTACGATCAGAAAGTCTGCGTCTTAGAGAAACATTGGACGATTGGCGGACTGAATTCGTTCTATCGCGTAAATGGCAGGAACTACGACGTCGGCCTGCACGCGATGACCAATTTTACCGAACGAGGCGCCAAAAAAGGGCCACTTGCTCGGCTTCTCAAACAATTGCGCTTCCGTTGGGACGATTTTCAATTGGCAGAGCAAAAAGGCTCCCGCATTGCATTTCCCCACTTGCATTTGGATTTCAATAACGACATTCAAATGCTCCAGTCGGAGGTAAACGCCAAATTCCCAAAGCAAAAGGATGCGTTTCAAAATCTGCTCAACAGGCTAGTCGAATACGACGATCTTGCTCAGGGCGACTTTCAAATATCCACTCGCAAGATACTATCTGAGATTCTAAACGAGCCATTGCTGATTGAAATGCTTTTGTGCCCGCTCATGTGGTACGGCAACGCTCGCGAGCATGATATGGATTGGGGTCAATTCTGCATTATGTTTCGCAGCATTTTTCTAGAGGGATTTGCGAGACCGTTCAAAGGAGTCCGACTAATACTCAAGCACCTGGTTCGACGATTTCGTGAATTGGGTGGCGACCTGAGATTGCGTAGCGGTGTTGCAAAGATTTGTGTCGATGGCAAACATGCAGTAGGTGTTGAACTTGAGAATGGGACCAAGCTCACCGCTAAGCGAATTCTTTCTAGCGCTGGAATTGTGGAGACGATGCGGCTGTGCGAAGACAAATCCGTTTCCGAAATCTACATGGCTGGCGAAATGTCGTTCATTGAATCGATCTCGGTGCTCGAATGCCAACCCAAAGCTTTTGGCTTTGACAAGACCATCGTCTTCTTCAACGACTCAGACCAGTTTCATTGGAGCAGACCGACAAATCGAATATGCGATCTTCGAACAGGTGTGATTTGCTCGCCAAACAATTACGCTTACTCTAGCGCCGAAGGAGAATTGGAAGCCGGATTCATACGGCTGACAACGATTGCAGACCACAACCGCTGGTCGGCTTTGTCGGACGAGCGCTACGTTTCCGAGAAACTTCGATGGTACGACGAATCCGTTTCAGCCGCCGTACGCTTCATGCCAGATTTTCGACGGCATGTCATCGATACAGATATCTTTACACCGAAAACCATTCGCCGCTTTACGTCGCATGACAACGGCGCCGTTTACGGCGCTCCCCAAAAGCAACTCGATGGAACGACTCGCTTGAGCAATCTTTTCCTGTGCGGTACCGACCAAGGGTTCGTTGGGATCGTGGGGGCAATCGTTAGCGGAATCTCAATGGCAAACCAGCATTGCCTGCTCGTCGATTGACGACGTTAGAAATAGCAACTGGAAGCTTCATCCGTGTTCTCCGTGTTATCCGAGGTTTACGTGGATGAATTGTCCTTCGTGACGCTGATCTATCTCTCGTTGTTTGCGCCGTAAAGTTGTTCCTCTTCGCGGACAGCGGCCAGCGTGAAATCGACTCCGTCGTACAAATCGGCCATCGGAATGGTGAAGCCAAGGAACGTAAAGGGAACCGACCGGTCGATCCCCTCAATGCTCTCTCGCAAAAAACCTTCAGGCGTTCTGCGAAACAAAACGACATACGGTTCGTGCTGCTCTAGAATCAAATACATCTGGAGCGATTCAATCGTTAGATAGTTGTTCACCTTCTCATCCAAGTCGATCGCACGCGTCGACGGCGACAGGACCTCCACGACGACGTTTGGCTGGTCTTGGAATCGCTCTGTCTGACCGTTGCTTTCGCAAATGATCGACGCGTCGGGGTAGTAGAGCCATGTCGATGCTCCACGTCGAATGCGCACCATAGAATCGGAATTGAATGCTCGACACATGGAACCTTTTAGCTTCGTTCCGAAGGCAATCAAGGCATTCGAAGCCACCAAATTGTGTCGAACAGTTGGTGCGGACATCGCGCGAAGATATCCGTTAACGTACTCGAAAGAGAACTCCGATTTATCCAGGAATTCCAAATACGACTCGACGCTGTGATAGTCGCGTTTTTCTGCCGTGCTCATGCTTGTCTACCCTGGAACGACCATCTGTTCATTTTAATCAGCCGTGAATCATAGAACGCATTGTAGCTGAGCCTGCACTCGACGCGAAAGTCGCCAAAATCGAGCGGGCCGTTGATTAGGTGTTTCAACTACCCACTAAGGCCGGTTTCATAGCACGACTCGCAAGCTAGTGATCCGATTCCATCACTAGCTTGCGCGCTTGCGCGTCGTGCTATGAAAAAGACTGGAAGAATCCTACCTTCCGCTCGCTTTGACACCGAGGCGACTGTTTTTAGTTACAATGAATGGCACAAAGATAAAACATTGTTCGTCTCGCCTTTACCCCAATTAAATGATTTCGATCGTCGTCCCACTTTTTAATGAACAAGACTCGCTGGAGGAACTCGTTCGGCAAATCCAACATGCAGTTGCAGTCGATGGTTTAGGAAGTTACGAGGTCATCTTGATCGACGACGGTTCTACCGACAAGTCTTGGTCCATCATCGAGAGACTTAGTCAACTGCATTCGATGGTTCATGGGATCCGTTTTCGACGCAACTTTGGTAAAGCAGCCGCACTCGCAGCCGGGTTTTCCGTCGCCAAGGGACAATCGATCGTGACCATGGATGCGGATCTTCAGGATGATCCCAAAGAACTGGTCCGTTTGATCGAAAACCTTGGCACCGAATACGACGTCGTGAGCGGCTGGAAGCAAACGCGATACGACCCATGGCACAAACGTTGGCCTTCACTTGTTTTCAATGGAATACTACGAAGGTTCTCACGGCTTCACTTACATGACTTCAATTGCGGGCTCAAAGCCTATCGTCGTGAGGTCTTGGACGAGGTAACTCTCTATGGCGAAATGCATCGATTCATTCCTGTTCTGGCGGCAGCCCGCGGCTTCCGCGTAACGGAAATCGCAGTCCAGCATCATCCGCGTATCCACGGCGTATCCAAGTACGGTGTCTCTAGGATATTGAAAGGTTTTTTAGATCTTTTTACAGTCGTCTTCTTGACCCGCTTTCGGTATCGACCCCAGCATTTACTCGGAGGGATCGGTCTGGCTGCGTGCTCTTTGGCAGGTGTCTTGCTTATTGGTCTGATGACCGCATGGGCAGTCAGTAGGCTTGATTTGGGTCTTCAACCTGTCAACCTGCACGAACGCCCGCTCTTCTATTTGTCGATGGTTCTGTTTCTACTAGGGACGCAGATGATCGGTGTTGGCTTACTGGCTGAACTGGTTGTGGCGAATTCCGGCAGTCGAGATATTCCATATTCCATCGCTAAAACGACTCGTTCGTTACAACTCGAACAGGCAGCAACACAATCGTGAGCCAAAACGCTGGAGCCATCGATTCGCAATCTCAGCACTACAAGGATGCCGCCTGGCTACTGATTGGGATAGCCATCGTGATCCAACTCGCAAGAATCCTTGGCATATCCGCAGTGCACGGGGAACTGCCATTCTTAAGCGCCAATGATCGCTCCCGATGGTGCGCGATCGCAGCCCTGACCGAGGATGGAAAGTGGGAAATCGATCGTGTGACGGACCTTCTCGATAGCAAAGGGAAGTCCAAGATCTGGAATTCGATCGATATCGTTCGGCACCGAGGAGCCGACGGCAAAGAGCATTTCTATTCGAGCAAGCCGCCCTTGCTAACTGCAATGGTTGCGCTCGTGTGTAAACCAGTAACATTCGTTTTTCGAAAGAAACTTACGGAGGAGCCCTTCTTGATCGGGCGTACCGTCCTGATTCTAGTCAACGTATTGCCGCTGGCGATTTGGTGGATGTGGCTTCACTTTTGGCTCGAAAAAAACGTTTCGGATTCTTGGTCGCGATTCGTCCTTTTGAACTTGGCGCTTTGGGGGACTTTTCTATCCACCTTTGCTGCAACCCTAAACAATCACCTGCATGGCGCCCTGTTTTTTGCGTTAAGCTTAGGGCTAGTTTGGCAAATCATTCACGCTTCCCAACGTGCACAAAGCAAGTCTTGGTGGACTTGGATTGCCTGTGGTCTAAGTGCTGGACTTGCGGTTGCATGTGAGCTTCCAGCGTTGGCTTGGGCCGCTGCCGCTGGCGTGATTCTGTTGGCTGTAGATTGGCGGAAGTTCTTGCTCGGATATGGCCTTGGGACTGCAACCATAGCCGTTGCATTCCTAGCCACAAACTACTGGGCGCATCAAGATCTGCGACCACCCTATTCTCATCGTGGGCTCGGTAAGCAGATCGCTTCGGTTCCCAATCAAGGGAACGCTGAAGTCCCGACCATCGAGGCGGTCATCGCACAAGCCAACCAACATGGCTACACGTTTACGGACAAGGCCACCTTCATTCCTGCGCGATTGACCGGAGTGCTTCAGTGCATTGACGACACAGCCGGCCAACGAGTTGCTGTTCAATCCACCAAAGACGGTTGGGCTATTCACGATTGGGATGACTGGTACGACTTTCCTAAGTCCTATTGGCTGCCTGGCAATAAGAAAGGGGTCGATCGAGGCGAAGAAAACCCAGGACTATACCTATTGCACTTTACGATCGGTCATCACGGCATTTTTTCGTTGACTCCGTTTTGGTTGTTAGGAATAGTTGGCGCAGCTTTTTGGGCCACAAAGAAGCGAGACTCGCTTCGCGGTTGGAGGGGCTTGCTTGTTTCGGACGCAGGTGTCGCACTTGCTCTAACGGCAGTGTCGCTAACTTGCTGCGTCTTCTATGCAACGCGAGTTGTCGAGGATCGAAACTATGGCGGAGTATGCAGCGGATTCCGTTGGGTATTTTGGCTGGCTCCCGCCTGGCTATGGCTATGCGTTCCGGCCGTCGAATTGGCGGGTCGATCCTCGGTGATGAGGAAGCTTACGTATCTACTACTTTTGATCAGTATTTTCTCGGCGACGATTCCTTGGCCAAATCCATGGACCCATCCATGGCCATACCGCGCTGCATTATGGCTCTATCCAGAGCCACCGGAAGTAAAGCCTTAGCCCTGGCCAATCGATAAGTGACTCCATGTTCCCTCCCGCTGATTACCTTCGTTTAACATCGAGCCAAATGCGACGGTTCCGCCATGCCGCATCTCTGTATTGGTCGATTCATTATCTAATAGCGACCACTTTCTTGTGTTCGCTCATTAGCCTCACTCCGGCTCAAGACACAGCGCTTGACGCGACCGAAGTAGAGTTCTTTGAGAAAAGCGTCCGGCCTCTTTTAGTGACGCATTGCTACGAGTGCCATGCGGGCAAAGAAAGAAGCGGTGGTCTTCAGCTAGATCACCGAGACGGAGTTCTGGCAGGCGGAGATTCCGGGCCGGTCATTTTTTCCGGTTCACCCGAAACGAGCCGCCTTATTCAAGCCGTTCGTTACAAAAACCCTGATTTGCAGATGCCCCCCAACCGTATGCTCTCGGCGTCCGATATCGCTATTCTAGAACGTTGGATCAAGATCGGTCTACCGGACCCCAGAACCAGCCCACGCGAATCGGCCCCCCCCAGTCCCACTGGAATGAGTCTTGAGCGCGGTCGAAGGTTCTGGTCGATGCAGTCGATCGCGTCAGTACCTACCCCCAGTGTAAAAGACAATGCATGGATTGCTTCGCCTATCGATGCCTTTGTACTTGAAAAGCTCGAGGCAAACCATCTCAGTCCAGCTCCCCCTGCAGATCGAACAAGCCTAATCCGGCGAATCACAATGGATCTTACCGGCTTGCCTCCTGCGCCCGAAGAGATCGATGCTTTTATTTCAAATGAAGCGCCCGACGCTTACGATCAATTGATCGATCGCTTATTGGCATCCCCGCAATATGGTGTGCGTTGGGGAAGACACTGGTTGGATGTGGCCAGGTATGCTGACTCGAACGGTCTCGATGAGAATATAGCATTCGGCAACGCTTGGCGTTATCGAGATTACGTGATCGACGCGTTTAACACCGGCAAAGCGCTCGATTTATTCATCACCGAACAACTGGCAGGTGACTTGCTCCCGAACAGCGATAGAGAATCTAAGACAGGTACCGGATTCTTAGTTCTTGGCGCTAAAGTACTCGCTGAACCGGACCGTGAAAAATTGATAATGGACACTGTGGACGAACAGTTGGACACGATTGGAAAGGCGTTCTTGGGGATGACTTTCGGGTGCGCTCGATGCCATGATCATAAATTTGATCCGATCCTCCAAAGGGACTACTACGCGTTGGCCGCAATTCTCAAAAGCACTCAAACCTTCGGCCCGACGAACACAGGCGCCATCAAACATTGGAATGAAATATCGTTTGCATCCACCACAGAGCAAGAATCGCTGAAGATTGTCAACTCCGAGATTGCTCAGCATCAAGCCACCCTGTCTAAGGCCAAGTCGACAGCTTTCGCCAAACTTCGAACGCAGGTGAAATCGAAGGCCACGGAGTACTTAGTGGCGGCAACTCATGTAACGCCAGACATGCCCCTCAATGAAGTTGCAGCCGTAGCAGAACCGCTCGGCTTGCACCCACGAGTCCTATTTCATTGCCGTCGGTTTCTTGCCTTCAATCCCGACCACCCACTATTCAAAAAATGGCATGAATTGTCAGCTTGCTCGGACCATTTGGGAATAGATACCCACTACCGGAGCTTGTTTAAGATCGCCGATACGGCCTTTACGGAAATGAAAGAAAAGGATCCTAACGCAAACAGGTTGAACGACCCAGTCCTTGAATCTGTGCGGGTCGCGCTCAACGATTTAACTGGATTTTTGGCCGTACCACCAAAGCCCGAGTTTGCGTTTGACGAAGAAGCGTTACAAGTAATAAACAGTCTCGCAACGAAAGCCAGGCTGGTTGAGAGTTTTGCGTTTGATGAAACCGCCGTGATGGGTGTTGTCGATCAGCAAGTGCTAACGGGATTGCCGATTCACATCCGTGGCAACCATCGCACTTTAGGGGAAACGATCCCTCGCAACTTCCCCGAGGTCATGCGATCACCTTTCGAGTCGCCGATCCTCCCACGCAATCAAAGCGGGCGACTTGAATTAGCACGTTGGATCACAAGCCCGAGTCATTCGTTAACCGCACGCGTTTTAGCCAATCGCATTTGGCGTTGGCATTTTGGTTTTGGTCTTGTTTTAACCACAGAGAACTTTGGCGTTCTAGGCGCGCGGCCGTCACATCCCGAGTTGCTCGATTATCTCGCGAGATATTTGATTGAGTCCGGTTGGTCGTTGAAAGATATGCACCGAATGATTTTGCGATCCAATGCATTTCAAATGAGCTCCAACAACCCTGAGAGTCTAGCAGCACTCAACGACGATCCGGAGAATAAATGGTTATGGAAATTTCCGAAGCTAAGAATGGACGCTGAACAAATCCGAGATTCGATACTTTCCTTTTCAGGTACGCTCGACTTAGCAATCGGTGGCAAAAGTATTCCGCTACGAAATCGTCAGTTCGTTTTCGACCATACTTCCATCGACAATACACGTTACGACAGCCTTCGGCGAGCGGCCTTTCTACCAATCGTTCGGAACAACGTTTACACGCTTTTTGAACAGTTTGATTTCCCCGATCCAACGATGTGTACAGGGAGCCGAAACACGACGACCGTAGCTCCCCAAGCTCTTTTCCTTATGAACTCAGATTTGGTTATGAACGCTGCCAGTCAACTTGCAAAAACAATCATGGCTACCTCCACGGAAAATGATATCCGCATACAAAACCTCTATCGTATTGTCTTGGGTCGCAAGCCGCTGGCGGCCGAAATATTGCGAGCCACGGCATTCCTGGAGGATGCAGCACGTGCGAAGAGCGAGTTACTTGAGCCTGAGCGATGGATACGGCTATGCCATTCGCTCTTGTTGTGCAACGAGGCAATTTTCATCAACTAGCTTGCTTGGATTAAGTACCATGTCATCGACACAATCATCGACACAAATAGACTCGACGACAAGCCGCAGGTGGCTTCTGAAAAATACGGGACTTGGTTTCGGCTATCTCGCATTTCAGTCGTTGTTGAATTCCGGTATGGCAGACGATTTGCGATCCACCAATGGCTCCCAACTTGTTAGTCCACTCGCATCCAAGCAGCCTCATTTACCTGCGCGAGCGAAACGAATTGTCTTTTTGTTCATGAAGGGGGGGCCGTCTCACGTCGACACGTTTGATCCCAAACCCTTGCTCGATCGGGACGATGGTAAGCCACCACCGTTTGATTTACCTAGAGTGGTTTTCGCTGCTCAAGGGAATTTGCTGAAGTCACCTTGGAAGTTCCGAAACTATGGCCAAAGTGGCTTACCGGTCAGCGATCTCTTTCCCAACGTTGCCAAACACATTGATGACATGTGCATTCTACGTTCCCTTCATGGCAGTAATCCTGCTCATGGAGGTGCATTGCTTAAGCTGCATACGGGAAGCGATCAATTCGTTCGGCCGAGCATGGGCGCCTGGGTGACTTATGGACTTGGAACCGAGAACGAGAACCTACCTGCATTTATCACAATTTGCCCAACCCTTGCTCATGGCGGAATGAACAATTGGGGTTCAGCGTTTTTACCAGCTTATTGCCAAGGTACACCGATCGGCAACGCAAGCTTGCCTGCTTCGCAAGCCAATCTAAAGTTCATCCAAAACCCCTCCATTCCATTGTTGGAGCAACGCAAGCAGCTCGATTTCTTAAACGTACTTAATCGTCACCATCTCGAAGCGAATGACATGGACTCGGTTTTGCAGGGCCGATTGGAGAGTTTTGAACTCGCCTTTCGGATGCAGTCAGCAATGCCCAATGCTCAGGACATTTCCGATGAAAC